>CAZZKQ010000096.1:0-2225 GCA_964654875.1 uncultured Verrucomicrobiota bacterium
AGCCCGCGTCACCCAGGCCGACCAGATCCTCGGATACCCGCTCAGCCAGATCGCCTTCGAGGGACCCGAGGACCAGCTGACCCGCACCGAGAACGCCCAGCCCGCCATCTACCTCGTCAGCTGGGTCGCCATGGAACTCCTCCAGGAACGTGTGCCCGGATTGAAGGCCGACGCCACCGCCGGACTCTCCCTCGGCGAGTTCACCGCCCTAGCGGCAGCCGGAGTCATGACATTCGAGGACGGACTCCGGGTCGTCCGGGCCCGGGGACGCTTCATGCATGAGGCCTGCGAGGCCACGCGCGGTGGCATGGCCGCCATCATCGGGCTCGAGGAGGCTCCGACCCGCGAGGTCTGCGAGGCCACCGGGGTCACCCTCGCCAACCTCAACTGTCCAGGACAGATCGTCATCTCCGGGGAGCTAGATCGCATCCCGGCCGCCGTCGAGGCCGCCAAGGCCAAGGGGGCCAAGCGGGCCATCCCACTGACCGTCGCCGGTGCCTACCACTCCCCACTGATGCAGTCCGCCCAGCCCCGGCTCGCCGCCGAGCTACAGTCGATCCCCCTCCAGTCCCCACGAGTCCCGGTGATCGCCAACGTCACGGCCCAGCCCCACGGCAGCCCGACTGAGATCGCCCAACTGCTGGTCGACCAGGTCACCCATCCGGTGCGCTGGGAGGAATCCATCCGATGCCTCCTGGCCCAGGGCTTCACCCGGTTCATTGAGCTCGGACCCGGCACCGCCCTGACGGGGTTCCTCAAGCGGATCGACAAGACCGCCACCGTGTTGAACGTCGCCGACGTCGCGAGCCTCGAGACCGCCGCAAAGGGCCTCGGCGCGGGCTGATCCGAACTTGGTTGTGACGGACGATTGCCTGCCCCGGGCCCCCGTCCTACGCTCGTCCCATGAGTCTGGAAGACAGCATCGGCGACATCCTCCGCAAGGCCCGCATCTCCACCGAAACCTCGGTCGCCGCGGCCGCGAAGGCCGCCGGTCTGTCCGAGGCAGACTACGAGGCGATCGAGTCCACCGGCAAGGCGCCGGCGGGAACGCGTTTCGGTCCGCTCGGGGACCTTCTCACGATCGGCGGGGCCCGTCTCGAAGCCCAGAGCCACGGCTGGCTTCCCGCCGCGGTGGACCTCACGGCCTGGCAGGCGTTCGAGATGATCACCACCGCCGGCGACGGCATGACCGTGAACGCCTATCTGGTCTGGGATCCCGATACCAAGAAAGCGGCGCTGTTCGACACCGGCTTCGAGGCCGCACCGATCCTGGCCCTGATCCAGGACCACGCCCTGCATCTCGAACACATCCTGATCACCCATTCCCATGCCGACCACGTGGCGGCGCTGGGTGATCTCAGGAAGGCCTTCCCGAACGCCCGCGTCCATTCCGGTTCCCGCCAGGCCCCCGCGGACCAGCAGCTCAAGGCGGGCAGCACGTTCACGGTCGGCTCCCTACAGATCCGCCATCAGCCCACCCCGGGTCACGCGGAGGATGGAGTCACCTTCATCGTCACCGGCTGGGCTGACGGCGCGCCACCGGTGGCCATCGTCGGCGATGCCATCTTCGCCGGATCGATGGGCGGTGCCCGCGACCAGCTGAAGCTGGCCCGGGCCCGGGTCCAGGACGTCATCCTATCCCTGCCCGCCCCCACCCTGATCTGCTCTGGCCACGGCCCCATCACGACCGTCGGAGAGGAGAAGGCCCACAACCCCTGGTTCCCATGAACGCCCAGCGCCTGGTTCTGATGTCCGTCCTCGCGACGGTCTGGATGACCCCGAACGCGGTCGGCGCGGATCCTGCACCGGCCCAGTCGACCAACGGTATCCCAGGAACCAAGGCTCTGACCCCGATCACGGCCCCCTCCATCACCGAGGCCCCTGCCCAGCCGGAGGCGAAGAATGGCGAGGTCCCGCTCGTCCTGAGCACCACGACCTCAAAGGCCACGACCCCGGGTGAGGACACGAAGCGTCGACTCGAGACGCCGCCTCCCTCGGAGGTGATCGAGAAATACGGCAGCGCCGGCTTCCTGATCCGTCAGCCGAGCCGGCGCAACTTCGTCGAGCTCTTCAATCCCCGCGCCCCGCAATCCTATGGGCCGCGCCCAAAGCCGACCTTCAACAAGGATCCGAACCTGAAGCCGGGGGCGACCCTGCCCCGGACCTTCATCCGCGACGGCATCCGGAATGAGCCAAGCCATTAGAACCGCCATTATATTTCTCAC
>CAZZKQ010000096.1:2235-9605 GCA_964654875.1 uncultured Verrucomicrobiota bacterium
ATCCGGAATGAGCCCGACCTCAAGGTCTACTCGCTCCCGTTCTGAACCGTCGGCATGGGATCGCGTCTTCCACCGGCTGGACTTGTTCTCCTGCTGGGCGGGCTCCTGACCGGACTCCTCCGCACCCACGCCGGGGAATTCCGTCCGTCCAAGCTCGCGGCTCTCGATGCCGCGGTCACGAACGCCATCACCGCAGGCCGTCTTCCCGGGGGAGTGCTCTGGCTGGAGCGACAGGGTGAGGCCCAGGTGAGGGCGTATGGCGAACGAAGCGTCCGACCCACCAGGGAACCCATGACCCCGGACACGGTGTTCGACGCGGCATCGCTGACCAAGGTGGTGGTGACGACCCCGTGCCTGCTGAGGCTGGTGGAGGACGGACGCGTGGATCTGGACGCGCCGGTCGGACGGTATCTGGAGGGATTCACCGGCGAGGGGCGAGACCTGGTGACGGTCCGCCATCTCCTGACCCATGTCTCGGGCCTGCCATCCGGACTCCCGAGGTCGAGCCCCTGGCAGGGATCCAGCAACGCCCTGGTCCTCGCCCGAACCCAACCGCTCGTTGAGCCACCCGGGACACGGTTCCGGTACAGCGACATCAACTTCATCCTGCTGGGGCTCCTCATCGAAAAGGCGTCTGGGGTCCCACTCGACCGGTTCGCGACCAACACCCTGTTCGCCCCGCTCGGCATGACCCGCTCCGGCTACCTGCCGTTCACGCCGTCGGGGACCAATGATCTACCACAGAACCTCCCAGATTCCGGCATCGACCGGATCGCTCCGACCGAGGAACTCGCCGGTCCGGTGGTCCTCCGCGGTGTGGTCCATGACCCCACTGCCCGTCGACTCGGCGGCGTGGCGGGTCATGCCGGTCTCTTCACCAGCGCCGGAGATTTGGCCCGGTTCAGCCGGATGGTGCTGAACGGGGGCAGTCTGGAGGGCCGGACGATCCTCAAGCCAGAGACGGTCCGCCAGATGACCGCCGTGCAGACCCCACCGGGACTGCCCCGTCGCGGACTCGGCTGGGACATCGACTCCCCCTACGCGGGACCTCGAGGCAACGTGTTCCCGCTCGGGAGCTACGGACACACGGGTTGGACTGGCACCTCGCTCTGGATCGATCCCTTCTCCCAGACCTTCCTGATCTTCCTGTCGAACCGGAATCACCCGACCGAGGACGGCAACGTGGTGGCACTCCGACGGGAACTCGGAACCCTCGCCGCCGAGGCGGTGGAGTCGTTCAACTTTGTCGGCGTTCCCGGAGCCCTGTCACCGGCACCCACCCCAACCAATGGTGTCACCACAACCCCAGGGCTAACCCAAACCGAGGTCCTCAACGGCATCGATGTGTTGGTGCGGGACAACTTCCGCCCCCTCCAGGGACTGCGCATCGGACTGGTCACCAACCAGACGGGCCGGGATCGCCAACGTCGCCCCACGATCGACCTTCTGCGTGCCGCCACGAACCTCCAGCTCGTGGCGCTGTTCAGTCCCGAGCACGGCATCCGGGGGGCGCTCGATCAGGAAAAGATCGGCGACACCACCGACCCCGTCACCGGCCTGCCCATCTACAGCCTCTACGGGGAACGACGGGCTCCGAGTCCCGAACAGCTCGCATCACTCGATGCCGTAGTGTTCGACATCCAGGACATCGGCTGCCGGTTCTACACCTACATCTCCACGCTCGGGCACTGTCTCGAAGCCACCGCCCGCGCCGGAAAGCGTCTCATCGTGCTCGACCGCATCAACCCAATCACCGGGCGGGTCGAGGGCCCGGTCTCGTCCGGGGAACGCAGCTTCGTGGCGTGGCACGAGATTCCCCTCCGCCACGGCATGACCGTCGGAGAACTCGCACGGCTCTTCAACGCCGAGCGGAAGTTGAATGCCCAGCTGGACGTCATCCAGGTCGAGGGCTGGAGCCCCAGCCAGTGGATGGACCAGACCGGGCAACCTTGGATCAACCCCTCGCCCAACATGCGGAGCCTCACGGAGGCGACGCTGTACCCCGGGGTCGGCCTTCTCGAGTTCTGCGCGGTGTCGGTGGGACGCGGCACCGGAACCCCCTTCGAGGTCCTCGGCGCCCCTTACATCGACGACCTCGCCCTGGCGTCGGAACTCAACCGCGCCGGGCTTCCCGGGGTGCGCTTTCTCCCGATTCGCTTCACCCCTACCGCCAGTGTGTTCGCCGGGAAAGACTGCGGCGGGGTTCAGATCCTACTGACCGACCGAAACCAGTTCCGCGCTGCCGATCTCGGGGTGGTGCTGGCGACGACCCTGCAGCGCAAGTACCCGGATCAGCTGCAGCTCGACCGCATGCAACGGCTGCTGATGAGCCCGGCGGTCCTGGAGGCGATCAAGGCGGGTCGTTTGTTGGGAGACATCCAGGCTCTCTGGGCCGCTTCGGTCACCCAGTTCGAGTCCCGCCGGAAGGAACACCTGCTGTATCCCAGGGGAAGTTGAGAGCTGAGCGTTGAGTGGTGAGGGTTCAACCACGCGGCTGGGATTTGCCGAGGATGTCGGGGAAACCGACCGAGCCGCTCGACGCGCTGGGTCTCGCGGGGATGCCATGGAGGTCACGAAGGTCGCCACCACGATACCACGGCAATGAACCCACTCCGGCGGGTCGCCATAGAGTCTACGAGGGTTGAGTGGAGCTGGAAGATGAGCCGGGGTTGTCTGGCATTCGAGAGGCTACCGGCTGCCTTCACGGGTACCCAACGCTTGGCGGATCGAGATGGGGACCTGAGGGACCAGGTCCCTTGAAAATTCAGTCTCCGCCGGGGCGGGCGCTCTCGTAGACCCGTGATCCAGGACACTGCATCACCCACCGTTGAAGCGCTGAGTGAGGCGCGTCTGAAGGCCGAACACTCAACACTCAGCTCTCAACTCTCAACTCGCTCCCGCCTCAGTCCTCGCTCGACGCCAGCTTCGCCAGCACGCTGAGATCCTCAAGGGTCGTGGTGTCACCCTTGATCTCGATCCCGCTGGCGACCTGCTTGAGGAGGCGCCGCATGATCTTCCCGGAACGGGTCTTGGGCAGGGCGTCGGCGAATCGCACGTCGTCCGGTTTGGCCACCGGGCCGATCTCCTTGCCGACGTGGTTCCGCAGCTCGGCTTTGAGTTCCGGGGTCGCCTTCTGGCCGGTCTTCAGGGTCACGAAGCATACGAGGGCCTGGCCCTTGAGCTCATCCGGACGTCCCACGACCGCCGCTTCGGCGACGCTCGGATGGCTGACGAGGGCGCTCTCAATCTCGGCCGTGCCGATCCGGTGGCCGGCCACGTTCAGGACGTCGTCGATGCGGCCCACGATCCAGAAGTAGCCGTCCTTGTCCTGGCGACAGCCGTCACCCGTGAAATAGGAGCCTTTGACCTCACTCCAGTAGGTGGCCTTGAACCGTTCCGGATCACCCCAGATCCCGCGGAGCATCGAGGGCCATGGCTTGCGGATCACCAGCTTGCCGCCGGTATTCGCCGGGACTGCCTTGCCCTTGTCGTCCACGACCTCGGGCAGGATCCCGAAGAACGGCAGGGTTGCCGTGCCCGGCTTGAGGGGTGTCGCGCCCGGCATCGGCGTGATCAGGATCGACCCCGTCTCGGTCTGCCACCAGGTGTCCACGATCGGACAGCGACCGCCCCCGATCACGGTGTGATACCACATCCAGGCCTCAGGATTGATCGGCTCGCCGACAGATCCCAGGAGTCGGAGCGAGCTGAGGTCGTGCTTCTTCGGCCATTCGTCGCCCCACTTCATGAACGCCCGGATCGCCGTGGGCGCGGTGTAGAGGACCGTCACCCCGTACTTCTCGATGATCCGCCAGAACCGGTCGGGTTCGGGCCAGTTCGGGGCGCCCTCGTACATGACGCAGGTGGCGCCGTTGGCGAGCGGTCCGTAGACGATATAGCTGTGGCCGGTGACCCAGCCGACGTCGGCCGTACACCAGTAGACGTCATCGGGACGGAGATCGAAGACGTACTTCGAGGTCATCTTGGCCCCGAGCAGGTAGCCCGCGGTGCTGTGGAGGATTCCCTTGGGTTTCCCTGTGGAACCGCTGGTGTAGAGGATGAACAGCGGCGCCTCGGAATCCATCGCCGCGGCAGGACACTCGCTGGTGACGTATTCGAGTTCGCGATGCCACCAGACATCCCGCCCCTCCTCGATGTGGACCTCGTTGCCGGCGCGGTGCAGCACGATGACCTTCTCGATCGTCTTGGCCAGGAGCTTCCCCTCCGGATCGGTGAGCGTCAGTGCCTCGTCGACATTCTTCTTGAGCGGCACCACGGCGCCGCGGCGATACCCACCGTCGGCCGTGATCACCATCTTGGCTCCGGAATCCTGGATGCGGTCCGCAACGGAGGCGGCGCTGAAGCCACCGAAGATGACGCTGTGCACCGCACCGATGCGGGTGCAGGCCAGCATGGAGATGGCGGCCTCGGGCACCATCGGCAGATAGATGATGACCCGGTCGCCCTTGCCGATGCCATGGCGCTTCAGAACGTTGGCGAACCGCGACACCTCGCGGTGCAGCTGGCGATAGGTCAGGACCCGCTCCTCACCCGGCTTCCCATCGGTGGCAGGCTCGCCTTCCCAGATCAGCGCCGCGCGATTGGCGACATCCGTGTCGAGCCAGCGGTCCAGACAGTTGGCGGACACGTTGAGCCGTCCACCCAGGAACCACTTGGCGAAGGGCTCCTTCCACTGGAGCACCTTGTTGAAGGGCTTCATCCAGACCAGCTCAGCGTTGGCCTGCTTCGCCCAGAACCGCTCCGGATTCTTCACGGACTCGGTCCAGAGCTTCTTGTATTGGGCCATGCTCTGGACGACGGCGCGGCGCGCAAACTCCTTGGCGGGCTTGAAGACCCGGTTTTCCTTGAGGAGCGACTGGAACTTCTGGGCGGGGGAGGAGGACTTGCTCATGCGACGTCGGGAACGATTGAAAGACACAGTGTGGAAAGGCCAGCGCTCCCCCGTCAATGCGCATGGGCGAAGAGAGCGCTTGGGACGTCCTTGTAACGTCACCCGCGTCCCTGGTGGGTGCCGCAGTGCTCCGTGGCACTTGGGCTCGAGGAGCCCAACCGACCCCAGGCATAGCCGCCGACTGGACTGAGCCGTTCCTGAACCCTCCGTCAGCTCCGGAGGGCTGAACGGCAGCTTCCATGAAGTTCCCGGATACCCCCGGGATCCCGTCCGCCTTCACGGGTAGGCAACGCCGAGCGGATCAAGATGGGGACCTGAGGGACCAGATCCCTACCTTGAGGTCCCTGCCTCGACTATTTCCCGCCACCCGGAGCCATCTCAACGACCACGTCGGCACCCTGGCCGGCCGCGATCTCGACGGACTGCTTCACGAGACCCGCCTTGAGATGGTTCACCTCGAGGTCGTACTTGCCTGGGGGAAGTCCGGCCGGGAGCTCGAAACCGCCCTTTTCATCCGTCACCGCAAAGAACGGGTTCTCGAGGACGTGAACATAGGCAACCATCCAAGGATGGACGTTGCAGGCGAACTTCACGCCCAGCTCCGGCTTGTCGAAGGCCTTCTCGTTGACCTGATCCTTGGACGCCTGGGCAAAATTGAACCCTTTGTTGGTCTTCGGAGTGGCGTTCACGTTGTGCATGAACGGATCCGAGTTCTTCACCTTGAAGGTCTCCCCGACCATTACCGCCGAGACATAGGGCTCATACATGCAGCCTGCCTGGTCGATCAGGATGGGCTCAGCGCGCTTGCTGCCAGCACCGGCAGGAGCTTGGACGATCCGGACCAGCGCATACCGCAGACCGCCGTCGTCCCCGACCACATAGCCACGGGTCCGGGCCGTGCCGACAGCCACCTTGCCGCAATTCGCGTCGGACTTGACCGCGCCGATGACCGTCTCGGCCGGAGGAGCACCCTTGAGGACGACCCGACCTCGGATCTTGCCATCGGTGGTCGGGGTGACCTTGGGAGGATTGACCGTCACCGCAGCAGCGACCGCGGGAGCCGGCTTGATGGCCGGCTTCGCCTCGACGGCAGGCGTCTCGGCGACAGCGGCCTTTTCCACGGCCGGAGCACCATGTCCGTGCGAGGACCCCGCTGGGGCGACCTCCTGGACGTTCACCACGATGATCTGGTTGGTGATGATCGGCCGCGGCCTTGCGCCAGGCTCATGAACCACCTCCTTGGACGGACCCTTGAGGGCGAAGTACACGGTCGCGGCAGCGGCAAGCAGCAACAGCAGCGCGATCAGGATCAGCAACGGATCGGACAGAGGGGATTGGGATTTACGGTCGGCAGCGGACGACATGGCGCGAGGAGGATCCGACACTCGCGATCGAGCGCAAGTCCCGACATCAACCGCACCCCAACCCCGAATCAAGCCAGGTCGAACAGAAGGACCTGGGAAGCCAAGGCGGCCTCCACCGTGAGCTCCGGCTCCGATACCACCGCCAGCCCATCGCCCGACTCCAGGATCTGGCCGCCGATATCCACCCGACCCTCCGCCACATGGATCCAGACATGGCGCCCCGCCGCCAGCGCATGCCGTGCCCGATCTCCCGGACGGAGCCGGGACAGCAACAGATCGGCATCCTGATGGATCCGGATGGACCCCTCCCGACCCGTGGCAGAAGCGACACAATGCCAACGTCCAGGTTCCGCCCCGACGAGGGACCGGTCCGCATAGGCCGGGGTGACGCCCCGCTGTTGGGGCACGATCCAGATCTGCAGGAGGTGGACGGGTTCCGAATTGGACGGGTTGAACTCGCTGTGGAAGACCCCAGTCCCCGCCGCCATGTACTGGACCTCCCCCGTCTGGATGATCCGGCGGTTGCCCATGGAATCCTGATGTTCCAGCGCGCCGCTCAGGATATAGGTCAGGATCTCCATGTCCCGATGCGGATGTCGCCCGAATCCCGCACCCGGCCCAACGGTGTCGTCATTCAAGACCCGCAGACTGCGGAACCCCATCCACTCCGGGTCGTGGTAGTCGGCGAACGAAAATGTGTGCCGGGCCTTCAGCCAGCCATGATCGGCATGACCGCGTTGATCCGCCTTCCGGAGAAGCCGCATGGATCGGGACGTGAACCGTGTTCAAGGTTTCTGGGTCTTCAGGAACGCCAGCACCTGCTCGGCCTGGTCGGAGGTGGAACCCTTCGGATCGACCCAGACGCACTTGCCGTCCTTGAACAGGAAGGCGGATCGGCTGGCCATGCCGATGACACCCTTCTCGGTGAAAAAGATCTCGCGGCCCCGCTTCGCCTCCTCCGACATCGGATGCGCCTCGACCGCAGCCTTCGCCTCCGCATATCGCTTGGCGAGGTCGGGATCCTCGGCGATGTCTTCCTCGTCGAGGCCGGCGAAGGCCCGCATCTGCTCGTGGTAGTCGTAGGGAGACGGGGC
>CAZZKQ010000097.1:0-9597 GCA_964654875.1 uncultured Verrucomicrobiota bacterium
TTGGACCCGCAATGTCCCGACCAACGCGCCGCTGCCCGCGGTGATGACCGCGGTGCGGGAGCTCTTCCAGGGACCGTCGGTCGGACTCGGAGCCGCCTCCTCGACCGTCCTGGGTCCCCCGCCGGCCGGGGCCACGCATGCGTTGGGCAGCCAAATGGCCGACGACATCTCCTTCTTTTCGTTCAGAGGTGGCTCCGGATCTGTCCTCGACACGGTCTCGATCCTTCCGCCTGGCGGCAGCTTCCAGGGAGCGACGGAGGTTGAGATCACCTCGGCCGAGAATTCCCGTCGAGCCGCCCTCGGCCTGGCGGCCACCCAGACCCTCCAATACCGGTTCGACACCGTGGCGGGTCCGGGGACCTGGCTGCCTTATGATGCCAGCCATCCGCCGGTCCTGGTGCAGTCGGGCGTGTTGCGAACGTTTGGGCAGACGGCGGGCGGGCAACGCAGTCCAATCCGTTCCGCCGTGTTCCAGATCGCGCCATCGGTCGGTCGGACGCTGGATTCGGACCTCGACGGGGTGCCGGACTTCGTGGAGCAGGCCCAGGGATTGGATCCGCGCTCGGGTGTGGATGCCGATGGGGACGGGGATTCGGATCTCAACGAGATCGCGGCGGGGACCAATCCGGCGGATGCCTCCGACTTCCTGGCGCGGGATGCGGAGGGGCGCCGGCTCACGGGGCTCAACTCGCCGTCGTATTCGATCCGCACGACCGTGACCGGGCTGGACGGGACGGGCGGCTCGGTGGCGTCGCGGGCTGCCAACACGAACGTCCCGATCGGAGTCCATGCTCCGGACGGCTCGCCGCTGTCGGGATCTCGCACACTGGTGGTCGGGACGTCCGCGCTGGCGACGATCGGACCGCTGCAGGCCGAGGGTAGCCGACGGTTTGTCAGCGTTCGGACCCCGCAGTTTTTTGGGCTCAGTGCGGCGGCCAACGCCAACACCCCGCCGCCGGGCCGCGAGATGGCGACGCTGGTTCCAACCCCGGAGGTCTCGTCGGTCCTGCCGGCCTTCGAGTTCACCGGGGGTGATGTTCTCTCGGCGGCAGCCCAGTGGCGGACCCTGTTGCGGGCGGGGATCGGGCCGACCAATGGTGTCTTCCTGCTGTCGGGAGGCGGGACGGCAACGATCCCGGCGGGTGCAACGGCGGCGCAGGTGAAGGGGCTCCTCGATGCCGCGAATGGGGGTGCAGGATGGTTCAGTTCCGGTCCGGCCACGGTCACCGGCGGCTTCCCCCGGTTCGTGGTCCAGGTCAACGCCCCGGCGGAGACCGGCACGGCATCGATGACCACGGTTTCGACGCTTCAGCCCTCCTCGCAAGTCCAGATCGGCCAGCGTCAGAAGGCCGGATCCGGCATGCCCCTTATCTTCGAAATCCTGATCACGCCCGCGCCTCGGCTCGTCCTGGCTGCCAATTCCCTCCCGGAGACGCTTTCGACCCTGTTGGTGGAGTTGAAGCTGGAGCGACTCCTGGGTGATACCAACCTGACGGTCCTTGCGGGGCGCTCCGGGGATGAGACGCGGTCGGCGCTCTCGGATGCCGACCTCGTGGCGCTCGAGGCGGGTGCGCTACCGGGAGTCGCCGCGCACCGGTTCACGGACCTCCAGGCGCCGATCCGCGACGCGGTCGTGGCCGCACCCACCGGCCCCGTGCTCTCGTTGCTCCAGGTGGTCCAGGCGGTCTACACGGTCAGCAGCCGCACGCAGCCGACGAATGGTCCAGCCCTGACGGAAGCCCAGGTCCAGAGCGTGCTGACCACCGGCACGGCTGCGGGCCTCCCACCGGCGGTGGACCTTCCGATCGACTCGATCCGGACCTTCCTCCGCACCGGTTCGGTGTCGGCCGACGTCACCGCGCTGGTGCCAGCGGCGACTGTGGTCGAGGCCTCCGGGGCGGTGGGGTCGCTCCTCACGCTGCCACGGGCACGTCCCGACACGACCGTGACCCTCGTCCTGAACGCCTCCGGGCGTTTCGAGCAGCCGGCCGTGCCACCGTCGGCACCTGCGGTCCCCTATCATCTGCTGGGGGCGGGCGGCGTTCCTTACGCCTTCAACGCGGCGTTCGAGTTTCGGCCCGGACTTTCGATCCGGGTCAGCGGCTATACCGATGTCCAGCCACTGGATGGGACGGCATCGAAGGCCATCGAGGTGCGGTCGATCACCGTGCTGGGGCTTCCATCGGAGCCCGGTGTGGATTCGGATGGCGACCTGTTGGCAGACGTCTGGGAGGAGGTCTTCTTCGGGGGATCGGTCCACGACGCCTACCTGATTGGCGCGGGCGGGAAGTCGCTGCTGCAGCTCTACCTGGATTCGGCGGACCCATTCCTGGGGTCTGCCACGGCTGCGGAGGAGTTGATCCCGACAGCGCTGAGCCTCGGATCCGGGGAAGGTGGGCTCTGGACGCTGCGATGGCGATTCCCCCCGGCCTATGCGAGGGCCTTCCGCTACGAGCTGGAATCGGGTGGAGATCTGGCTGGGTTGTTCTCCGCGACTCCGGTGGGCCCACCGGTAATGTCCGGTGCCGACAACACGCTTTCGTGGGCCATGTCGCCCGATCAGGACCAGCGTTTCTGGCGGCTTCGCCTCCGGCTGGCGCGCTGACCCGGTCGCTTGCCGCGCTGGGGCGCTCTGATAGCCTTCGGAGATGAAGCAATCGTTGGGGTTCCTCGGGGCCATCCTGTGGGTCCTGTCATGCGGTGCGGCGGAGCGGGTCTTCAACTTCACCACCAACACCGTCGGCAAGCCTCCGGAGGGATTCCGTTCCTTCGTCGTCGGGAAGGGGCCCGCCCCCGATTGGCAGATCATCAACGCCGAGGTTCCCTCCCAGTTCGCACCGCTGATCCAGGATCGACCAGCCAGCTACCGGATGCCGGTGCTGGCGCAGCTTTCCAAGGACCCTGCGGACGAGCGGTTCCCCGTCCTGTATTTCGGCGGGGAGCGCTACGGGGACTTCACGTTCACGACGCGGTTCCGGATCGTGTCGGGCCTCGTCGACCAGATCGCCGGCGTGGTGTTCCGGATGCAGGACGAGAGGAACTTCTATGTCGTGCGAGCCAGTGCCCGGGGCAACATCCGGTTCTACAAGTTCGTGGATGGCCAGCGCACCACCCCGATCGGAAACGATGTCCCGGTGCGCAAGGGCGAGTGGCATGAGCTGACGGTCAAGACGCTGGCGAACAAGATCGATGTCCTGCTCGATGGCAGGACGGCCATTCCGACCCTGACCGACAACTCGTTCCAGGTCGGGCGGCTGGGGTTCATGACGAAGTCGGACTCCGTCAGTGAGTTCCTCGATGCCAAGGTGGAGTACCAGCCGCTGGTGACGGTGGCGGAGCAGCTGGTCCAGGAGACGCTCAAGCGGCAGTCCCGGCTCCGGAACCTCCGGCTCTACGCCAAGACCACCAGCCGCCCGGAGCTCCACGTGATCGCGGCCAAGGATCCGTCGGAGATCGGGATGCCGGCGACCGAGGTCGAGAACGGTGTTCTGGAATCCAACGAGACCTATTTTGGGAAGGCGGAGAAGGAGTTTCTCGTGACCTGCCCCCTTCGGGACCGCAACGGCGAGGTGGTGGCGGTGGTGAAGTTCATGCTCGAGCCTTTCACCGGTCAGACCGAGAAGAACGCAGTGGCCCGGGTCACCCCGACCCTCCGGTGGATGGAGGGGCGCCTCGCCACGGCGGAAGGCCTGACCGGCGAATGACCCCGTCGTGGGCAGAGCCGGTTGGGGAATGGGTCCCGATGCCTTGGCAGGGGACCTGCTTTCTCTCAGCCATGAGACAGGCGGTCTTCCTGGAACGGGATGGAATCCTCAATCTGTGCGACACCGTGAACGGCGAGCAGGTCGCTCCGCTCCGGTGCGAGCGTTTCCGCATCAATCCCGCGGCCAGGCAGGCCCTGCAGGCCCTGAAGGCCGCCGGGTTCGTCCTGATCGTGACGACGAACCAACCCACGGTCTCCCAGGGCATCCTGCCGCGTCGTGAGCTGGAGCGCATGCACGCCCTGTTGTTCCGCCAGCTGCCGATCGACGACCTCTTCGTCTGCCCGCATTCCGACTGGACCCATCCCAGCTGCAAACCGCAGCCGGGGATGTTCCTCGAGGCGGGGTTCAAGTGGGGCCTCGACCTCGACCAATCCTTCGTCATCAGCGACAAGGAGGCCGATGCGAAGGCCGCCCAGGTGGCCGGGTGCACCAGTGTGATGGTTCGATCCCCCTGGATCGGGTCGGAGTACCAGGACTTCGTGGTGGAGGATCTCGCAGGTGCTGCCCAGAGGATCATCGAACTCATTGGGTCCAACTATTCGAGGAGCGAGACCCGTCTGTGATGACATCGAATCCGTCCTCCGATCTTCCGAGGCCCAACCTCTTCATCGTGGGAGTCCCCAAGGCGGGGACGACCTCCGTGCATCATCATCTTTCCGGTCATCCGGAGGTGTTCATGACCCAGGTGAAGGAGCTGCACCACTTCTCGTCGGACCTGCGGATTCCGCCGCTGTCGGACGAGGGTTATCTCGGGCATTTCCGGCCTGGGGCGGAATCCCGTTGGCGTGGCGAGAGCACCCCGCTGTACATGGTGTCCCAGGTGGCGGCGGAGCAGATGGCTCGGTTCAGCCCTTCCGCCCGGATCGTCATCCTGCTGCGCGAACCCGTCGAGATGATGCATGCCCTGCATGGGCAGCATCTTGCCGATGCCGTGCCCAGTCATCGGGACTTCGAAACGGAGCTCCGCCTCCAGGAGGCGGCCCACCGGCGAGGGGAATCCAAGAACGTCCCCGGATTCCTGAGGATGCCAAGGTTGCTCGAGGTGGCGGACTACGCGTCGCAGATCCGGAGGTTCCAGCAGCATTTTCCGCCCGACCAGATCCGGGTGATCCTGTTCGATGAATTCGTCAAGGACCCCGAGGAGACCCATGCACGACTCCTGGAATGGCTTGGTCTCGAGAACCGGGAGCCCGGTGAGGTTCCCCGGATGGGAAGCAACCGGGTGCACGTCGATCCGTGGGTCGTCCGGATGGTCCGATCGTTCTCACCGATCACCCGGGTCCTGCGGCGCTTCGTTCCGGGTCCCGTCGACTGGCTTGCCGACCGCATCCGTCACGCCGGATCTCGCAGCCTTCCTCCGCTGGACCCCGCCGATCATGCCCGTCTCCAGGCCGAATTCTTCCCGGACTTCGCGGACCTGGAGGCCCTGATCGGACGTTCCCTCAGGCACTGGTGCCTGAACCGCTCCTCCGTGAGGCAGACGTCGGGTGGAAAACTCAACCGAGTCTCAACCGGTCCAGGTGCTCCCGGAGGCGTCTCGCGGAAACGGGCGTCGGTGTCCCCAGTTCCTGTGCGAACAGCGACACCTTCAGCTCTTCAATCTTCCATCTGAACTCGTCGACCTGCTCAAGGTCCGAGGCGCAGGTTGTCGCCTTTCCCAGGGTCTCGACCGCCTCCAGGAACGGGTCGATCTGGGCCTGGCGCTCGGCGTCCTTGGGCGGATTCTGCCGCGCCCGCTCCAGCCGGAGTCCCAGCGCCTTCAGGTAGCGGGGCAGGTGCTGGAGCCGGTCGGGTGGAAGGTGCGCTGGGAAGTCCTCCGGGATGAGTCGCCCGAGGTCCTGTGCGATCTGGGTCGCAGCCGGAAGAACCGAGGGTGTGGCTGCGGGTGCGGACCGTCCGATCGATGTCGCTGCCGGCAGCGACAGCTGGTCGAGCGATTTCAGCGGTTTCGATGGTGGCGATCCGTTCTGGGTGGACAGCCCCAGGCGGCGGGCGATGGAGGCCCGATGCTCGAGGATTTCCCCAACCCGATCGATGATCTCCTGCGCCAGTCCCGGGATCCGCTGACGGCTCGCCGTGACGGCACGGTCGAACTCCTCCCGGGTCCACCGCGACGGCAGCGGTCCGGACAGCACCCGACGTCGTGCATGCAGGAAGGCGTTGTCCCGGAGCCGGTCCACGGTGCCCAGAGGAGCCCAGCGCTCCGCCAGCCGGTTCAGTCCGCGGAGATCCCGTTCCAGCCAGCCGAGGTCCCTGTGGAGCGCGAGCTCCACGAGCCTCCGGAAGCCGGCCTCGGTCGATCTGCGGGCCTGGCTCGCCGACAGGAAGAGCCGCACATGGACCTGGTGTTCCTCCAGCTCCAGTCCAGGGAAGGCCACCCCGCCCGGGGCGCCGGGTGTGCCCCACGAGATCGACTCCGGCAGATCCCCGAAGTTCCACTCCACGACCCCGAACCGTTCCCAGCGCGCGGCCGCCGCCCTCCAGCCGTCCGACTCCATGGCGGTCGGCACCCGCTGCCGGGGCAGCGAGGAACGCAGTGAGGACCAGTCCCGGCCCTCCGCGACCACCTTCTGGGCCGGATCCAGCACCTCGACCCGTGGGCGGAGATGGGGCGGCATCTGGGACGCTCCGGGGTCGGAGGCCGGCACCTCGATTCCATGGCGTTGTCGCAGGAAGCGCCTCAGATCATGATCGAGGGTGGGGCCCTCCGGGACCAGGTCGCGGACGATCTCCTCGACCTTGGGCGCGATGGGTTGCAGCTGCTTGCGAAGCGACTTGGGCAGCGATCGGAGCCAGTCCTCGACCCGTTCCGACCGCAATCCTGGAATCGCCCATTCGAGCCGGGCGGCGGACACCGCATCGGCCAGGGCGATGGGAATCCGCAGCGTGACCCCGTCGTGCTCCTCCCCGGGCGCATAGGCGTAGCGCACCGGGACGGGCTGCCCGTCGATCGGCACGGTGACCGGAAACGCCTCCTGGTCGAAGGCCAGGTCGCGCCCGGGGGCGAGATCCTCCGCCCGCACGCAGAGCGACCCGGGACCCCCATGGCCTGCCAGCCAGCGGTTCAGATCCGAAATCGAGGCGACCCCCTCAAGGCGTCTTCCATAGAACGCACAGAGGGCCTCGTCGAGATCCACCACCCGATGTCGGATCCGCGTCTGGAGGGCTTCGATCCGTTCGCGTTCCTGTCGGTTGTGGTCGAGGAACCGGTACTGGGGGGGGAGCGGGGACGGGGCATCCGAGGATCCGGACCGGGTCCGCTTCCAATCTCCGGGATCCTCGGGCTCGTCGCCCTCCCCCGATGTCCTGCGTCCCGGCAGCAGGTCCTCCTCCACCAGTGCGGACCGGATGAACAGCGCGGTGGCGGCAGTGCTGTCGATGGTGGCGTAGGCGATCCGGCGGCGGACCACCTCCAGGCCATGGAGGGTGATGATCTCGTCGGCGACGACCTGTCCCGCAGAGGCGACCCATCGCGGATTGGAGTGGGAGATGCGGACGAGGTGTGGTGCGAGATCGGGGATCCAGGCGGGTTCGATCGACGCGGCGGTCCGCAGGAACAGCTGCGAGGTCTCGACCACCTCGCCCGCGACGATCCACTCGGGCGTGCCCGTCCTCGGGGCAGGAGGGGTGGGCTCCCGACGGCTGCGTCCCACGGCGCCCTGGGGCTCGTGCCGGGGTGCAAGGATCGACCCCGGGAAGAGGCGGGCGAGCCGGTTCGCCGCGATCTGGTATTGCCCACGGTCCTGTCGTCGGCCGATGTTCGACAGCAGACCGCTCAGGATGGAGCGGTGGATGCTGTCGTAGTGTCGATCCCCGGGTCGGGTTCCGGGCTCGAGCCGCTGGAGTTCCGTGCCCGGGGCCGTGACGTCCTCGTCGCCCAGCAGATCCTGCAGCGCCTCCTCCAGCTGGTTCTCGAGGTCGATCCATTCCCGCAGCCGCAGGTAGGACAGGAAGTGGGTCTGGCAGAAGCGTCGTCGCTGACCCTGGGTCCGGAGACCGGACCAGCCCTCGTGGACGAAGTGCCAGAGGTTCAGGAGCGAGAGGAAGTCGGAGGTCGGATGGGCATGTCGCCGGTGGGCGGCATCGGCAGCCGCCTCCCGGTCGGCGGGGCGCTCCCGGGGGTCCTGGATGCTGAGTCCGGCGGCGATGACGAGCAGTTCCCGGACGGCCCCCTCCTTGCGGGCCTGCAGCACCATGCGTCCGAGGGTGGGATCGATCGGCAGCCGGGCGAGGTCCCACCCCAGAGGCGTGAGGTTCCGCTCGGCATCCAGCGCCCCGAGTTCGACGAGCAGCGAATAGCCCCCGGAGATCGCCGAGGCAGGTGGGGGATTCAGGAAGGGGAAGGTCTCGATCTCGCCCAGGCGGAACGCCTTCATGCGCAGGATGACCTCGGCGAGGTTCGCCCTCTGGATCTCCGGCTGGGTGTGGGCCGGCCGTCCGAGATAGTCCTCCTCGGAGTAGAGCCGGATGCAGACCCCGGCCTCGACGCGTCCTGCACGACCCTTCCGCTGGTTCGCGCTGCTCTGGGAGATCGGCTCGATCGGAAGGCGTCGGGTGCGGGTCCGCGGGTTGTACCGACTGATGCGGGCGTAGCCGGGATCGACCACGAACCGGATCCCTGGAAGCGTCAGCGAGGTCTCGGCAATGTTCGTGGCGAGGATGATCCGCCGCCGTTCCGAGGACCGGAAGACGCGCTGCTGGTCTGCCGCGGCCAGACGGCCATAGAGCGGGATCACCTCGGCCTCCCTCCCATGGCGTCCCTCGAGCTGATCAGCCGCCTCCCGGATGTCCCGCTCGCTCGGCAGGAACACCAGAAGATCCCCCCCGGACGATTCGAGCAGCGTCCGGGTCGCGGTCTCCACCGAGGCCTCGAGGTACGACGTCTCCGGTTCCCCCTCCTCCGAGCCACCGATGGGCTCATGGCGCACCTCCACCGGGAAGGTCCGCCCCGAGACCTCGATCACCGGTGCGTTTCCAAACGCCCTGGAGAAGGCCCCGATGTCGAGGGTCGCCGAGGTGATCAGGAGCTTGAGGTCCTGTCGTCGTCCGATGAGTCCCTGCAGATATCCGATGAGGAAGTCGATGTTGAGGCTCCGCTCATGGGCCTCGTCGATGATGAGGGCGTTGTAGTCGGCCAGCAGCGGATCACCCTGCGTCTCGGCAAGCAGGATCCCGTCGGTCATCAGCTTGATGTGGGTCTCCGGGCCGGTCTGGTCGTCGAAGCGGACCTTGCATCCGACCTGCCGACCCCAGGGGACGTCGAGCTCCTCCGCGATGCGCCGGGAGATCGACTGGGCGGCGACCCGCCGGGGCTGGGTGCACCCGACCATCGCCTCGATCCCGAGTCCCGCCTCGAGGCACATCTTAGGGATCTGCGTCGTCTTGCCGGATCCCGTCTCTCCGGCGATCACCACCACCTGGTGGGTGCGGATCGCGGACACGATCTCGTCCCGGCGTGCCACGATCGGCAGGGATTCCGGGTAGGTGCAGGCCGGGACCGAGAGTCGCCGCCGTTCCCGGAGCGCCATCGAGTCACTGGCCTGCTCGAGAAGCCGGGCAAACACGGCATCGTGCCGGTCGACATGGTTCCGATCCTTGAGGAGACGGACCAGTCGGCCTCCCAGACGGACCCAGTCCCGGGTCATGCAGCGGGGAAGGATCCGTCTCAGCTCGTCCAAGCGAGGGTCGCTCATCCGTCCAGCCTAGGGTTTTGGGCGTCCTGGACGATGCGATGGATGGACTGGGTCAGCTCCTGGATCGTGTTCGGCTTGTACAGGACGTGGTGGATGCCGATGTGGCGGGCCTTCTCCTTGAGCTCGTCGGTGAGGAATCC
>CAZZKQ010000098.1:0-9575 GCA_964654875.1 uncultured Verrucomicrobiota bacterium
ATAGCTGACCGGGAACGCGAACAGCGGCGTGAACAGGGGCTTGCCGCCGACCACGATCGGGTAGTCGAACTTGTTCATGAACCAGATCATCAGCATGCCCGAGAAGAACCCGGTGATGCCGCCGGCGAAGGTGAAGTATCCCACCTTGGAATTCTTCAGGCCCATCGCGGCGTCCATGCCGTGGATCGGAAACGGGGAGTAGACATCCCACTGCCGGTAGCCCGCATCGCGCACCTCAAGGGCGGCGTGCAGGAGATCGGCAGGGGTCTCGTACTGGGCGAGGAGCCCGACGGGTCGTGTCTGCGTGGCGCTCATGGTCGTTCCTCGTGGTTCAGTGGTGGTGTTCCTTCGCGCCACCCAGCGGGTGGTGGGGATCCGCCTGCGGCGTCACCGCCTTCACCTCGGAGATCGCGATCGCCGGGAGGTAGCGGATGAACAGCAGGAACAGCGTCATGAACAGCCCGAAGCTGCCGACGAAGGTGAAGACGTCGACCCAGGTCGGCGTGAAATAGCCCCAGCTCGACGGCAGGTAGTCGCGATGGATCGAGGTGACGATGATGACGAACCGCTCGAACCACATGCCGACGTTGACGAAGCCGGCGATGATCCAGACCAGGACCATGTTGGTGCGGATGGTCTTGGACCAGAACAGGTGCGGACTGATCACGTTGCAGGTGATCATGCTCCAGTAGGCCCACCAGTAGGGTCCGAAGGCCCGGTTCTTGAACGCGTAGAGCTCGTACGGACTGCCGCCGTACCACGCGATGAAGAACTCCATTCCGTACGCGTAGCCCACCATCGAACCCGTCGCGAGGATGACCTTGCACATCAATTCGACGTGCTTGACGGTGATGATGTCCTCCAGATGGAACAGGGTCCGCATGGGGATCATCAGGGTCAGCACCATTCCGAAACCGGAGAAGATGGCGCCGGCGACGAAGTAGGGCGGGAAGATCGTGGTGTGCCAGCCCGGAACCTGGGAGACGGCGAAGTCGAAGGACACGATCGAGTGCACGGAGAGCACCAGCGGGGTGCTGAGACCGGCCAGGATCAGGTAGGCCTTCTCGTAGTTCGACCAGTTCCGGTTGGACCCGGTCCAGCCCAGCGAGAAGAACCCGTAGAGCAGGCGCTTGATCTTGCAGGTGGCGCGATCCCGCAACGTGGCCAGATCGGGCACGAGACCCGTGTACCAGAACAGGAGGGAGACGGTTCCGTAGGTGGAGACCGCAAAGACGTCCCACAGGAGTGGTGAACGGAACTGGGGCCAGATCGCCATGTTGTTGGGGATCGGAGGCAGCCACCAGAGAGCCATCCAGACACGTCCGGTATGGACAACCGGGAAGATGCCGGCGCAGGCGACGGCGAAGAGCGTCATGGCCTCGGCGGCGCGGTTGATCGCCGTGCGCCACTTCTGGCGCAGCAGACAGAGCACCGCGGAGATGAGCGTCCCTGCGTGGCCGATGCCGATCCAGAAGACGAAGTTGGTGATGTCCCAGGCCCAGGCGGCGGGCTGGTTCAGACCCCAGACACCGACGCCGGTGGCGATCAGGTAGGCCACAAGGCCGAACATCATCATCATCCCGCCGAAGCTGGCGATGAATGCAGGCCACCACCATACCGGCATGGGCTTCTCGCACACGCCAGCGATGCGTTCGGTGATCCAGTTGAGGGGGCGGTTGTTGAGGACGAGCGGATAGCGCTCGAGCTCCCGCGGGGGTGCGGCGGCGACGATCTTCGGCGGCGCAGCGTGGGAATGGGCGCCACCCTTGTTCGACGACGGCGCAGCCCCGGCAGACATTGCAGCGGCGTTGGCCATTAGATCTCTCCTCCCTTCCCGCCACCGAGGGCGGCGTGCCCGGCTCCGCCGGCCTTGCCATGGTCATCCCCATGGCCGTTGCCGTGTCCGCCTCCGTGACCGTGCTCCTCGAACGGATTCTCGTGCCGGATCCGTTCGTAGTCCTGGAGCGACCGCGGTGAGGCGTAGTAGTCCGGCATCGCCGGGTTCGGATTCCGGATGCGGGCCAGGTAGGTGACCCTCGGTTTGTTGTCGAGGAACCCGAGCACGGTGTAGTTGCGCGGATCGTTCTGGAGGGCGTTCACCGAGGCCTCCGGATCCAGCACGTTGCCGAAGGTGATCGCACCCGCCGGACAGGCCTCCTGGCACGCGGTCTTCACCATGTTGCCGGGGACCCGGACATTGCCGCTGTCGCGGGCCTGGACCTTGACGGCGATCTTGGCCTGCTCGATGCGCTGCACGCAGAAGGTGCACTTCTCCATGACACCGCGCATGCGGACCGAGACGTCGGGGTTCTTCACCAGCTTGACGATCTCCCACTCCTTCTCGGCGTAGCGATTCTTGCCAAGCGGTCCGTGATAGAGCGGACCGGTGAGGTCCATGAAGTGGTGGTCATCCGCGTCGGCGAACGAGTTGTCCCGTTTGTTGTAGTCGAAGAAGTTGAAGCGCCGGACCTTGTACGGGCAGTTGTTCGAGCAGTACCGCGTGCCAATGCAGCGGTTGTAGGCCATGACGTTGAGGCCCTCGTTGTCATGCACGGTGGCATTGACCGGGCAGACGCTCTCGCACGGTGCGTTCTCGCAGTGCTGGCAGAGCATCGGTTGCACGACCATCTGCGGATCGTCGGCCGCGACCTCGGACGTGGCGGGGATGTTGGGATCGTAGCTGTAGTAGCGGTCGATCCGCATCCAATGCATCTCGCGACCACGGGCGACCTGTCCCTTGCCGACGATCGGGATGTTGTTCTCGGCCTGACACGCCACCACACAGGCGGAGCAGCCCGTGCAGGTGCCGAGGTCCACCACCATCGCCCACTGGTTGATGTCTGATTTCGTCCAGGGGTTCGCCTTGTAGGGGCTCTGGTAGATGTTCTTGATCGACCCGTCCGGATTCCGGGGCACGTAGCCGAGGTGCCCGTCGAGATCCATGTTCTTCGCGAAATCAGGCTTCTTCTTGTATTCGTCGAGGTTGGCCTCGCGGACCACTGGACGCCCCTCCATCAACCCGTGTTCCTGGGTGACGGCGACCAGGGCGCGCTTCGTGACCATCTCGACCTTGGCGCCCGACAGGAGCGGTCCCCGGGACGTCAGCAGCGGGTAGGCATTGAAACCGCTGCCCTTGCCGACACGGCCCACCGCGGTGCGTCCGTAGCCGAGGGCGAGTCCCACGACCCCGTCGGCCAACCCAGGCTGCACCCAGACCGGACCCTCGACGCTGACGCCATTGACGGTCACCCGGAGGGTGATCTGCCGGTACTGACCGTCGTGGGCCTTCTGGTCCTGCGGAATCTGGGTGCCTTTCTCCAGCGGCAGACCGAGATCGCGGGCGGTCTTGGGCGACACTGTGACGACATTCTCCCACGTCACCTTGGTGATGGGATCCGGCATTTCCTGAAGCCAGCCGTTGTTGAGGCCACGACCGTCGTCGACCTTGGCGTCGCGATGCAGGACAACTTCGAAACCCTCGGACTTGGAGGTCGGGGCATCGATGGCGGCAGCAGCCGCGGCTGCGTTGAAGGCCAAAGCCGCCGGCTTGTATGCGCTGTCGGCCAGGAAGCCGTCGTGGAGGAACTTCTTCCACCCATCTTCGCCGTCCGCTCCCAGTTCCTTGAGGGTCTGCCGGGTCAGCTCGTAGGAGGAGGTCTGCTCCAGGCCGGCCAACCGGGCCAGAAGCTCGAGATCGGTCAGGCCGCCGAAGAGGGGCTGCAGGAGCGGCTGGACCGGCAGGACCACGCCGTTCAGGGACCGGGCATCCCCCCACGATTCGAGGAAGTGCGAGGCAGCGATGTGCCACGTGGAGATCGCCGCGGTCTCGTCCTCGTAATAGCCCAGCCGGACCACGTTCTTCGCCTTCTTGGCCGCGTCGGCGAACCTGAGATCCGCCGGGGCGTTGTAGGCTGGGTTCCCGCCAAGGATCACCAGGGTGTCGACGGAGCCCGCGTTCAGCGCCGAGACCACATCCTGGATCGAGGCAGCATCGCCCGGAGCTGGGGCGGAGACCAGATCGAGGGTCCTGCCCGGTGCACCCAGCGCCTCGTTGAGGGCAGCGGCGATCAGGTGGACGGCCAGCGGCTGGCGATGCCCTGCGACCACGACGGCGGATCCGGCATGAGCCGCGAGATCCTTCGCACATTCCTCGGCCCACTTGGTGGAGTTGGGGCTCGACGCGGCAAGTCCACGCAGTTTGCTGGCCACCGGACCCTCTTTGAGGATCACCGAGGCGACCTGGGCCGCAACGGCGAGAACCTCGCTCGGCTTCACCCGGAGACGGTGATCGGCCTGGCCACCGGTGGTGCTGAGAAGGGACTCGACGACGTAGAGCCGGTTCATCTCCTCGCCCGGCTTGCGGTGCTTGGCGTATCCGGCCATGGCGCCTGCGGCACCCTGCTCGGCCCCGAAGAGATCGGAATCCAGCGACAGGATGCGCTTGGCGTTGCCAACCTTCACCACGGGACGAATTCCCGCGCCGTAGGCGATCGTGGTCGCGGCACGGGCCACGGAGAGATCGATGGCCTCATATTCGGCCCAGACCGCATCTCCCAGCTTGTCCTTGAGCGCCTTCTGAAGGCGGTCCCGGCTCGGAGAGCTGCTGCGCTCGGCGAGGATGTACAGACCCTTGCCTCCGTTGGCAGCGAATTGCTTCGAGAGGGCCGTCAGGGCATCCACCACCTTTGCCGGGGAGACATCGGTGCCGTTGTGGGTATGACGTGTCGCACGATCGGGATCGTAGAGGTCGAGGATGGCCGCCTGGACGCAGGCGCAGGTGCCACTGCTGCCCGGGGCGAGCGGATTCGCCTCAAGCTTGATCGGGCGCCCATCCTGCCACTTGGCCAGGACGGCGGTGGCCGCATCGCGGTTGGGAACCGCGGTCGCGAAGAATTTGTAGCCACCATGCAGGTAGCCCTCGGGCTGCTTGCCGAAGGGGAGGAGCTCCTCCTCGGGGCGACGGCATCCGGTGGCCAGACCCCCCATTCCGGCCAGGAGGAAGCTGGCGGACATGATCTTCATCCAGTCGCGGCGCGACTCGCCGTCGGGGGCGATGCTGGCGCCGTCCGGGAACTCGCGTTCAACCCATTCGCGGACCTCCGGCTTGTCCTGCAGGTGGTCGAGGGAACGCCAATATTTCCGGCCCGTTTCGGGTTCCGGGCAAGGCGGGGGAATCGTCTTCATCAGCGGTGACAGACCGAGCAGCTTTCGCCGGGTTGAACCTTCCAATCGTGGACCAGCTGTTTGCCGTCCACCTGACCCTTCCAATCGAGCTGGGTGATCTTGTCGAGAGGTCGGATGTTGTCCTCCGGCTTGCGGTGGCAATCGAGGCAGAAGGACATCGAGAGCGGCTTCGCGTGGTAGACCTCATCCATCTCGTTGATCTGCCCGTGGCAGCTCACGCAGCTGATGCCGCGGTTCACATGGACCGAGTGGTTGAAGTAGACGTAGTCAGGAACCTTGTGGATCTGGACCCAAGGGATCGGAGTCCCGGACTGGTAGGAATCCCGGACGGGCTGCAGCCGTGGATCATCCTTCAGGATGAGGCTATGGCAGTTCATGCAGGTGCTGGCCGCCGGGATGTTGGAGAACCACGACTTCTCCACCCCGTTGTGGCAATAGCGGCAATCGATGCCGAGCTGATCCGAGTGCACCCGGTGTGAGAAGGGCACAGGCTGGATCGGCTGGTAGCCCACCCGGGTGTACTTCGGGGTGAAGTAATAGGTCACCCCTGCGGTCGCCAAGGTCCCTATCAAGCCGCCGCCCACGAGGAGCTTTGGCCCGAACTGGTTGGCCCATCTTGGAAAAATGGATGGCATCGGTCAGCGTTGAGCCGGTGTGACCCGGCGATTGATCGGATCCTGCTTTCTGCGCGGGGCACTCTGGACAACTCCGTACGAATAGGCAGGCCGCCCATTCCGTCGTCATCCAGAACCCCACAGCTCGGCGACACAGGCACACCCCCGACCCAATGCAGACCCGTTAAGGTCTGCTTAGGGCAACACAGGGGGAGGCCTTTGCGCCAAAGCCTCGTGAAAAAAATCACAAGCGACCTCGCCTGGGCAAGCGTTCATTGCAGAACAGGGCGGTGAGTCGAACCGCTAATCCCGTTTTCAGGCCGGCTTCTGCAGCTCTGCAACGATCCGGTCCGCCGTCTCCGAGGGGCATTCCCCGGGACCGATCCAAAGCCACCGGAGGTCCAGCTGTCCTCGAAACCAGGTCTTCTGGCGCTTGGCGAACTGACGGGTCCGGACCTTGACCTGGTCGACCGCCTCCTGCCGGCGGCACCGTCCCTCGAGATGGTCGACCACCTGACGGTAGCCGATGGCCTGCATCGCGGTCCGATTCCCACGGAGGCCGCGATCCAAGAGGGATCGGGTCTCCTCGATCAATCCGTCGGAGAACATGCGATCGACCCGTTGGTCGATGCGCCGGATTTCATCGGTCCGATCGCGCTCCAGAGCGAAACACCGCCCTGCCATGGTGGGTGCACGATCGCTCCACCGGGCACGCTGCTGGGAGAAGGGCCTTCCGGTGAGGCGGATCACCTCCACCGCCCGCACCACGCGACGCCGGTTCCGGACGTCGATCTCATCGAACGTGGTCCAGTCCCTGCGCGCCAATTCATCGAGCAGGACCGGCATCGGAAGGGATTCCAGTTCGGACCGGAGCACGGGGTCCGGCGCCGGCGCCTCGCCCAGGCCATTGAGCCAGGCGCTCAGATACATCCCCGTGCCGCCGCAGAGGATCACGGGACACCCGCGCCTCCGCGCGTCCAGGATGGCCTCGGTCGCGCACGCCACGAATCGGGCGGCGTCGAAGGAGTCGGAGAGATCCACGGCATCCACAAGATGGTGGGGGACCTCGGCCCGTTCAGCCGAAGAGGGCTTGGCCGTGCCGATGTCGAGCCCCCGATACACCTGCATGGAATCGACGGAGACGATCTCTGCACCCCACCGCCGGGCCAGTTCGAGCGCGACCGCGGATTTACCCGAGGCGGTCGCCCCGGTCAGGATGACCGGTTCAGGCGCCGGCTCCGCGGAAGTCCCACTCATCACCGATACCCCATGGCCAAGCCAATCCGGTTACTCCGGGGTGGCGGGACGTTCCGATCCCACCCGGGACACCCTCGGAACGTCTGCCTGCCATGACAGCAGCAGGATGAGTCCCACGCCGATGCAGATGGCGGTGTCGGCAACGTTGAAGGCCGGGAATCCCAGCTCCCCACCTTCCCGGGGCACCAGGTAGAAGCGGAGGAAGTCGATCACATGCTGTCGGGTCGGGAGCACCCGGTCCGTGAGATTCCCGGCTATTCCTCCGAAGAGCAGTCCCAATGCGATCTGCCCCACGGGACGGTCAGACTCGAAATGCCGTCGAAAGATCCAGAGCGCGACCACCGCCACCCCGGAGATCACGGCGAGGACGTGGTTGTTGTGTCGGAAGAGGCTCCACGCGGCGCCCGTGTTGCCCCAGTGGACAAACTTGAAGAACCCGGGGACCACATCGTGCTCCTGCTCGAGTCCGAGGAACCGGAGAACCAGAAGCTTCGTGACCTGATCGATCAGGTATACCGAGAAGGCCATCAGCAGGATGCGCCGCGCCGAATGGTTCGAGGATCCCACCGCGGCCATGACTGGAGAGGCCATGGCTCAGGGACGGACCGCCTGGAACACGGTCGTGGCGATCGCATCCGCACCCCGGGCGTCGGGGTGGATGCCGTCGGGGAACCAGGACGGATTGCCACTCAGGGCGTCGTGGAGATCGATCACCGGGATCTTCTCGCGGTCACAGGCCGACTCGATGGCATCCATGACGTCGTCAAGCGTCTGGGCATTGATACCCCAGGCATCCCGGTAGACCGGCGGGGGGAAACAGGCCCAGATCCTGGGTCGGGGCTTCATCCCCTTAAACACACCCAGAAGGTTCCGGTACTCGGTCTCGAACGCCTCCTTGCCCTTCCAGTTCTGGGGCTTGGTGTCATTGGTGCCGAGGGCCAGGATGATCACCTCCGGGCGGAACTCCTGAAGCGCCTTGAATTCATCGGTGGATCGATAGGACAGGTCGCCGGTCGAGCTGGCCGTGGCACCATTGCGGCCCAGGTTGCGCACATCGAACCGGGGGCCGAGGAGCGCATTGAGACGAGCGGGATAGCATTTTTTCTCGCGGTCTTCGACGCCAGCTCCGTAGGTGATGCTATCGCCGGCACAGGCAATGCGGATGATCGGGTCACCCGACTCGCCCCGCCCGAAATCCTCCACCCGGATGTGGGGCGTGCGCTTGGACTTGCTCCGGCAGCCGGCCGCCACGGCCAGACCCAGCAGGGATCCCAACATCAGTCTTCGATTCATGCGATCAAGGCCCCGACTCTCTCCTCGGTGCGGCAGGGTTCAAGCAGGTTTCCTTCCCGGGGATCGGACCGCCGGCCGACATGGTTCTATTGGGCGGCGTAGTGGGCATCGACCCGGGCCATGACATCCCGGTAGGCGATGTCCTGCTCGTAGATCATCTTGAACTGGTCGATCGCCTCCTCCTTGCGGCCCATCTTCTCGAGGACGGCCCCAAGCTGGTACCGCAGCTCCTTGGCCTCGTCGTCGAAGACAGGCTTCTCCTTGAGGGCCTCCTGGAGCTTCCGGGCCGCGAGATCGTTCATGCCACGACGGGCAAAGGCCTGTGCGAGAAGGTTCATGGAGGCGATGCGCCGATTCGGATTGTTCTGGGCCTTCTGGAGTTCGGCAATCGCCTCCCCGATGCGTCCCGCCGCCAGATGCAGGGCCCCCAGCTCATACCGGATCTGCAGGTCGGTCGGGTTGGCATCGGCCCGACGTTTGGCATCGGCCAGGATCCAGTCGTCCCTCTCCTGACGCAGTGCCGACACCTCGGCATCAAAACCGGGAGATGCCCGGTCGAGCGACTGGATCCGATCCTCAAACTCCGCGAGGCGGACGTCCCTCAGCGCCTCCAGCACCATCGGGTCCTGCACTCCGGCCTTGGCGAGGTAGAGCTCGAGGGTGCGGGTGGCATCCCCGAACCGTTTCTGTTTGAGGTAGAGGTCGGCCAGATCCCGAAGGAGACGCAGGTTGTCGGGCTCCTGCGCGACGCGCGCCTCCAGCTCGGTGCCGAGGGTTGCGGCCACTCCCTCATCCTTGACGAGCCGGTTCTCCTGCTCGATCTGACGCGCCTCGTCCTTGTCCTTGAGGATGTCCCGGAAGCTCCCACCCCCACCCTCGAGCTGGACATAGCCGCCCTCGTGGAGGGTTCGGTCGGCGAGGGCATTCTTGAGCCGCTGGTTGATCTCAGGATCGTTGGGCTGGGTCTTGAGAAGGTCCCGCAGGATCCTCTCGGCCCGGGCACGGTTGCCGACGACGCACAGCGCCTCGGCCAGTTCGAGGGCGACCTGCCGGCTCGTCGGCTGGTTCCTCAGGGCCACCTCCAGGGACAGCACGGCCGTCTTCGGGAAGCCACACTGGGTCGCCGCCTTCGCCAGGAGTTCGTGGGCCAGGACATTGCCCGGATCGTCGTTCAGAACCTCCTCGGCGATCACCAGGGCATCATGGGGATTCGTCCTCAGGGCGACC
>CAZZKQ010000099.1:0-9571 GCA_964654875.1 uncultured Verrucomicrobiota bacterium
TTGGCGACGAAGTACGGCCAACCGAAGAAGCCCGGACCACGGGCCTGGTTGATCTCGTCGTGCCCCGCAGGTCCGCGCTGGGCGTCCGGGCCTCCTGCATCGGGCCCAACCTCGCCCCAGTAGAGGAACCCATTGACCGGGTCGACGGAGATGCGGAACGGATTGCGGTTGCCCATCACATAGATCTCAGGCCGGGTCCCTTTGGTGCCGGGCTTGAACAGGTTCCCTTCCGGGATGGAGTACCCACCGTCGGGCTTCGGATGGATCCGAAGGATCTTGCCGGCCAGCGAGTTGGCGTTGGCGGGGGCGCGCTGGGCATCCCAGGGATAGCGGCCCGGACGGGGATCGTTGGGCGAGTAGCCATCGGAATCGAACGGGTTGGTGTTGTCGCCGACCGAGATGAACAGGTTGCCCTTCGGATCGAACGCCAGGGATCCGCCGACATGGCAGCACTGCTCCCGCTGCACGACGTTGTCGAAGATGGTGACCCGCGATTCCGGATCCAGCTTGTCGTTCTTCAGGGTGAACCGGGAGACCCGGATCGTACCCACCTTGCCCTGGCTGTCGGTCGTCGTCTCCGGGAGGGAGTGGTTGAGGTAGACCCAGCCATTCTCGCTGAACTTCGGGTCGAGGGTGATGCCCAGCATGCCCTCCTCGAGTCCGGTGAACACCGGAATCTCGGCGATGACCAAGGCCTCCTTGGCTCCGGGCTTGAGCATCTTCACCGTGCCCTTGCGCTCGACGAAGAAGACGCGGCCATCCTTGGCCACCGCGAGCTCCATCGGATCGACCAAGGTGTCACGGACCTGACCATCGACGGTCCGGTCCTCGTCGAGGACCACCTTCCGGAACGACGTCTCGGGCGGGAGGAAATTGTCGCCCTTGAAGACGGAGGCGATGCCGGTTGTGGGAGCTTGGGAATCCTGGGCCGCGGCAGTGGTGGCCAAGGCCAGCAGACACGCCGTCGCAATGAGTGGGGAACGCATGGTAGGCAGGTCGACTACCGGGGCGGTCGGAATATTTAAAGAAGAAACGTCCAGCGATCGGGATGGGATCGAGGGGGATCGGGATCAGACCTGGCCCAGAACCCGGTTGACCCACGGATGCCTTGATGTTCCCTTGAACCACGATGACCCTCCAAAAATCCCTCACCATGAGATCCCTGCTGCTGGGACTTCTGTTCACCGCCGCCGCCGCCGCCACCGCCGCCGACCCCGCGCCAGCTCCAGCAGCCGCGCGCAAAGGACCCACAGGGATCCCCAAGGGCAAGGCCCTTGAGGAACTGACCGCCGGCAACAAACGCTACCTCGGTGGCGGTGTGATGACCCACTCGTGGCTCCAGGAACGCATCGAGGTGACCGGGGACATCGGCCAGTCCCCCTCCGTCGGCATCCTCAGCTGTGCCGACTCCCGGGTGCCCGTGGAGATGATTTTCGACCAGAGTGTCGGGGATCTCTTCGTCGTCCGCGTCGCCGGTAACTATCAGAGCCCGGACGCCGCCGGGACCTTCGAATTCGGCGTCGAGGCCCTCGGGGTCCACACCCTGCTCGTCCTCGGCCACACCAAATGCGGCGCCGTGAACGCCGCCCTCGATGGAGCGAATCCCCCAGGCAACATGCCGGTCTTCATCCGTGCGATCCGCCCCGCCCTCGAGGCCCACGCCGGAGGAGTGGCTGCGATCAAGAGCCAGACCGAGGCGGTGGAGATCAACGTCCGCTGGCAGCTCCAGCAGCTCCTGGCCCGCAGCGAGATCCTCCGCAAGGCCAAGGAGGAAGGCCGCATCCAGATCCTGCTGGGGGTGTATGACGTCGCCACCGGCGCGGTGCGCTTCCTCAAGTGAGGCGAGGGGCCCCAGCCCCTATCGTACCCGCCCCGTCCGCCACCGGACCATAGAGCGTGGTCCGTTGGCGGGGATTCTTTTGGGCGGAACGGATCCAGGAGCGGATCGCCTCTGGTTCCAGACATTCCCCGTGCGCGCCCCCGCTCTCACGGGTGATGCTCTCCTCGTAGAGGGTTCCTCCAAAGTCGTTGCAACCATGACGCAACATCTCGGCGGCCTTCTCCGGCCCCAGCTTCACCCAGCTCGTCTGTAGGTTCCGGATCGTTTCCCCGAAGAACAGGCGCGCGATCGGATAGAGCGTCTGGATGACGGACTCCCCGCGACGCGCCACGGCCTCCACCCCGCCTTCCTCCGTCCGCGCCAACCGTGCCCCCAATCGATTCCGGTATGGGACAAAGGCCAACGGGATGAATTCCGTGAACCCACCCGTCTCCAGCTGGAGCCGACGCAGCAGATCCATGTGACGGAACCGGTCGGCCCACGTCTCCGTGTGACCGAACATCAGGGTCGATGTCGAGCGAAGCCCCAGACGGTGGGCGTTCTGGACGATTTCCACCCACTGCGCCGCAGTGAGCTTGTCCGGTGAGACCTGCTGCCGGACCCCATCATCGAGAATCTCCGCAGCGGTCCCCGGCATCGAACCCAACCCCGCTTCCATCAGGGTTCCGAGGATCCGGTCGTAGGACCACCCTGTCTTGGCACCAAGGGAGTGGATCTCCATCGGCGAATAGGCGTGGAGATGGACTCCCGGAAATGACTCCCGGATCGTCCTCAACAGTTCTGCGTAGTAGTCGAACCCCAGCTCCGGATGGATGCCGCCCTGCAGGCAGACCTCGGTCACCCAGGGTGTCTGGGCGATGCGCTCGACAACCGCCCCGATGCTGCGGGTATAGGCTTCCGGATGCCCGGCCGGCCGGTAGAATCCACAGAAGGAGCAGTGGGTGACGCAGACGTTCGTGAAGTTGGCGTTGCGGTTGACGACGTAGGTCACCTCGTCCCCGTGCATCCGACGGTTCAGCTCGTCCGCGGCCACCCTCAGTTCTTCGGCCGCCGCTCCATCTCGCTCCACCAGGGCGAGACAGTCTTCCACGCTGAGGCTCTGTCCCAGGAACGGTTTCGAGAGGATCTCCGGCGCCAATCGGGGCCGGTCCTCTAAAGTCAGGCCCACACCACTGGGCCGGTCGACGGTCCGGGTGTCGATCACCCGACGGACCTCGGGGCTGATCCATCCGCGCTGCACGAACGCCTCGTAGACCGGCCACCGATGCCGCAGCGTGATTCCAAGCGATGCGCAGGCCTCACTGTAGACCCGGGGAACCTCCCATGGCGTGTCCGGGTTGACGAGGTCTCCATCGGCACTGATGCCACCGAGGTCATCGATGAGCGGCAGGAGCTCGCGCCAGAACGGGTTCAGGTTCGGCGGGATCTGGATCGCCACCCCGGGGGCCACCCGCCGCCAATGCGTGATGAGTTCGGCGTAGTCCTCGAACTGGAGCGGCTGGGGACACTCCCGAATGGAGGAGCCGGTGTTCGGGATGAAGTTCTGGAGGATGATCTCCTGGAGGTGGCCGAACTCCGCATGGAGTTCCGCGAGGGCGTCGAGCGACCGAAGTCGCGAGTCTCGGGATTCGCCGAGTCCGATCAGGATCCCACTGGTGTATGGAATCCGCGCCTCACCAGCCGCCCGGAGGGTCCGGAGCCGACCCGCCACCGACTTCTCCGGCGCCACCGTCCGGTTGAACGCCTCGTCCACGTTCTCCAGCATGAGCCCCATCGAGGCGTTCACCGGACCGAGTCGCGCGAACTGTTCGGCCGACATCGCACCCAGGTTGCAATGCGGCAGCAGATGCAGTTCCAGTGCCCGCTCGCAGGCCTTCCGGGCGAACGCGATGAAATCCCGGAACCCCCGGGATTCCAGCTCCTGGCGGATGTGCGGGAGCGACCCCGGGATCTCGCCCGAGAGGAACAGCACCTCGGTCGCCCCCTGCCGGACCGCCCGCTGCAGCAGACGCTCCAGCTCCGCCTCGGTGATGAGCCCCTGCCGATCCGACCGATAACCGCAATACCGGCAGTTCCACGGACAGTCGTGGGTGAGCGGTACGGTCAGCGACGGAGACCAGGTGACGATGCGGGAGGACAAGGCGATGGGGACTCACGCGGAGGCGCGAAGCCACGGAGGAGGGAAAAGGCATTTGGGAAAGATTTGAAGCGTTCAGGTGCCGAAACCCCACAAACCCCGGACGGAGTGTCGAGGCATCCCACACGCGGCATCCCTAAATCTGGGGAGGGACGAACGGCCGCCGTACGGGATACTGCTCCAATGCTCGCTCAAATCCATTCCGCGGCGGTCCAGGGTGTCGACGCCGCCCCCATCGAGGTCGAGGTCGACAGTGGCTACGGACAGATGGGGATCGTCGTCGTCGGACTCCCCGACGCCGCCGTCCGCGAATCCCGGGACCGCGTCCTGACCGCCATCACCAACTCGTCGTTCCGTTTCCCGGACACCCGCATCACCATCAACCTCGCTCCGGCCGACACCCGGAAGGAGGGACCCAGCTTCGACCTCGCCATCGGGATTGGGATCCTGACGGCCACCGACCAGATCGAGCCGACGCGACTCGACGACTACCTGATGATTGGCGAACTGGCCCTGACCGGAGCGGTCCGACCCGTCCGCGGCGCCCTCGCGGTGGCGCTGCAGGCCCGGGCCGCAGGGCGTCGTGGTGTCCTGGTGCCGCGGGAGAACGCCGCCGAGGCGGCCGTGGTCTCGGGGCTCGACGTCATCCCGGTCGCCAACCTCCACGAGGCGGCGCTCTTCCTTGAACGCTCCATCGAGATCCCACCGGCCCGGGTCGACATCGAGGCGCTCTTCGAGGCCCAGCCCGACGAGGAGTTCGACCTCGCCGATGTGAAGGGACAGGAATCCGTGAAGCGGGCCCTCGAGGTCGCCGCGGCGGGAGGACATAATCTCCTGCTCATCGGCCCCCCGGGTACGGGCAAGAGCATGCTGGCCCGAAGGGTCCCGGGAATCCTGCCTCCCCTCACCCTCGATGAGGCACTGGAAACCACAAAGATCCACAGCGTCTGCGGGCTGCTGCCCACCGGTCGAGGTCTCGTCACGCAGCGCCCCTTCCGCACGCCGCACCACACGGCAAGCGATGCAGGCCTGCTCGGCGGCAATGCCCATCCGACACCCGGCGAGATCTCGCTCGCCCACCATGGGGTCCTGTTCCTGGACGAGCTCCCCGAGTTCAAGCGGAGTGTCCTGGAGACGATGCGCCAGCCGCTCGAGGAGGGCCGTGTGACCATCTCAAGGGCCGCCGGCACGATGACATTCCCCGCCCAGTTCATGCTCGTGGCCGCGATGAATCCCACGCCCGACGGGAAGATGCCGCGCGAGAGCCGCTCCTCGCCGCGTGAGATCCAGGCCTATCTCGGACGCATCTCCGGCCCCCTCCTCGACCGGATCGATCTCCACGTGGAGGTTCCGTCGGTTTCGTTCGCCGACCTGAGCCAGGCCGCTCCGGGTGAGTCGAGTGCTGCGGTCCGGGCCCGCGTCATCGCCGCACGGGCGCGGCAGCTGGACCGGTTCCGATCCCGCCGCATTCCCTGCAACGCCCGGATGGGTTCCCGGGAACTCAAGGAGTTCGTCCATCTGGACGCATCCGCCCGCGAGCTCCTCAAGCACGCGGTCACGGATCGCAACCTGAGCGCCCGGGCGCATGACCGCATCCTCAAGGTCTCCCGTACCATCGCCGACCTCGCCGGCCGGGAGCACCCCAACCAGGATGACCTGCTCGAGGCGGTGCAGTACCGATCACTCGATCGTCAGCTCTGGACCTGAGGGTGGTGCCAGGACGGAACCAGTGACGGAAACCGCGCCGGTTCAGAGATACTTCGCGAGGATGGGCCGCAGCCTGCGGACGGTCGCCTTCGGCCAGAGGTCCCGAGCGGTCATGATGGCGTATCGGAGGGCTTCATGACACGGCCACCCCGGAGCGTTCGGGATCCGGGGTAGGACATCCCGGACGATGGCCTGGGCGAGCGCCGCATTCTTTTGGAGATTCTCGATCACCATCTCCACTGTCACGTGGGCCTCGTCAGTCTTCCAGGCATCGTAGTCGGTCACCATGGCGAGGGTCGCATACGCAATTTCAGCCTCCCGGGCACAGCGAGCCTCGCCCAGGTTCGTCATGCCCACGACGTCGAAGCCGCTCCGGTGGTGGAACTGCGACTCCGCCCGGGTGCTGAAGGCCGGTCCTTCCATGTTGAGGTACGTGCCCCCGTTGTGGACCCGAGCGCGACACGTTTTCGCGGATTGCAGGAGCAGCTGGCGGAGTTCCTCGCAGATCGGCTCAGCGAAGGCGATGTGGGCCACGATGCCCGAACCGAAGAAGGTGTGTTCGAAGTCCCGCTTGGTCCGGTCCACGAACTGGTCAACGAGGACGACATCCCGCGGCCGGTACTTCTCCTGCAGGGATCCGACCGCGCTGACGCTGATCACCCAGGAGACACCCAGCGACTTCATGCCCCAGAGGTTCGCACGATGGTTCAGCTCGCTGGGCAGGATCCGATGCCCCCGACCATGGCGCGGCAGGAACACAACCTCGCGCCCCTCGAGTTCCCCACACAGGAACTGGTCGGACGGCGATCCAAAGGGGGTCTTGACGGTCCGCCAACGCTGCCGAGTCAACCCCTCCATCTGGTACAGACCCGATCCCCCGATGATGCCGATGCGATGTGTGGACATGGTGCGGACAGTGAAGGGGTTTCGTTCCTGGCCGACAACAGTCAACGCGGGGACGAGGAGGACGAGGAGAGACGGACTTTAAGAAATCGGGCGGATGCCCCAAGGATGTTCGGTGGCGCCTCGGGGCAATCCTGATCGGTCCCGGAGGCATCAAATCCCGCAAGGTCTTGGAGGCCCAGCCATCCGAAAATCGGAGGAAACCACAAAAAAACCGGCCGACAGCAGGGCTGCCGGCCGGTCATGAATAGGATGATGGATCAGTTGGCCCGCAACCGGTAGAACCGCTGGGCGTCGGCCGGTGTCATCCGGAACGGCGAGGCGGCACCGGCGACGTCCGAGTACGTCCCTCCAAGCGTGGCCGATGACTGGAGCACACCCGAGGTCCACTGGATAAGGTATTCCCCACCCGTGGTGGTCAGGGTCAGAGCACTGGGAGGCACCGGACCAGTCTTGAAGGTGCTCGCAAAGATCGTGGCGATCTCGTCACCGCTGAGGGCGCGGTCATAGACCGCAACCTCATCCAGTTGCCCGATGAAGTTCCGATCCGCTCGACCCGGTTGGTTCCCGCCGAAGGACATGCCGGAGGTCACCGCCATGGCGGCATGGTTGACCGCATTGGTGGCGGACTTGAGCTCCGCCCCCTCGGACATGTAGATCACCGCCTTGTCGGGCTCGACGACGAAGGCCGCGAAGGTCCAGGTGTTGGCCGGCACGAACAGCCCCGAGCTCCAGCCCCACTCGCCCCCGTTCCAGTGGTAGCGAAGCTCCGCCTCCGGATTGCTCGCGTTGCCGTTATTGAGGTGCAGTCCACCACCCCCAAGCCAGGCCGGCCAGCTGAGGTCGCCCGTGGTGGAAATCTCCTGGCGATTGATCCACACGAGGGCCGTGACCCGATTGCCCAACGGGGCGGAGCCCGTGGAAACCCATCCGTTGGTCATCGCCACGGCGGTGTTGTCGGTACCAAGACCCGGAAAGGCCGCAGGACGGGCTCCAAGGGTGCCCTTGGCGATCAGCGGATTGCCCAGCATGGAACCCGCGCCCGAATAGGTGCCGGTCCAGGCGGAACCCAGGGTGCCGCGGTTCTCGGCGGCGTTGTCCGACGGAGGCGTGGGCGGGTCGTTGAAACGGAGGTATTCGGCGGCCCCGTCCGAGATCACAAGGTTCGGATAATCGGCGGCAGTCTGGGGATTCGTGCCCGCCGCGTGGTGGGCGGCCAGCTGACCGACCGTCAACCCAGCGGGATAGATCGCCACCTCATCGATGGACCCCTTGAACGTCCACCCGCCGTATCCGCGATCCCCGATGAGCACAGGAGCCGCCGTGTTGGGAAGAATGGGGCTCGCGGCGGTGGCCGTCTTCACCTCGACGCCGTCCACCACGAGACGGACGGTGAGGGTCGCGCTGTCGTAGATCACAGCGTACTGCTTCCAGACATTCGCGGTGAACACCCCGGGGGCCGTCACGGTGGACGTGTAGAACGGGGTGCCGTTGTCGCCACCGATCAGGAATTCGAGGTTGGCGCCGTTCTGTCGGAGCGCCCAGCCGGACCGATCATTCGCGTTCGCCGCAAACTGGCCGTTGATCATGGACTGGACCAGCACCCGGTTGCCCGAGGCGACATCGACGGGCTTGGCCCAGCACTCGACGGTGAAGGAACCCGCCGGCCTGAGCACCGGCGAGTAGGTCACCGCCACCCGCCCACCGGACAGGTTGACGCTGGTGTCGGTCCCGCCTGCCAGGGCCCCGGGAGCCAGCAGCGAGAAGCTGCCAACATACAGACCCGTGCCCGCCGATCCGAGCGAACCCCGATTGACCGCGGTGGTCTGCACATACGGGGTGGTCTCGCTCATGCGGAAGTAGACGAGGGGTTTCGACGCCGCCATGGCGGTCGGGTATGGGGCGCCCGGATCCACAAGCGATACCGTGGTCGACGAGGACACAGACCCCTTGGAATTGAGGACCGTCACCGCATAGGTGCCTGCAGTCTGGGCCGACAGGGATGCGATCGAAAGCGACGACTGGGTGGCCCCCAGGATGGGTTGACCGTTCTTCGTCCAGCTGTAGCTGAGCTGCCCCCCGGTGGCCGACACCGACAGGGTGACCGGATATCCTGGGTAGAAGGACTGGGGCTGGGCCGGCAGCGGAACCACGAGGATGGGCGGTTCGACCGCGGTGATGGCCACCTGGACGATGCTGCTCGTGACGCTGCCAAAGGTGTTGCGGACCACGAGGTCGTAGCTGCCGGAGTCGTTCAGTTCCGCCGAGGCCTTCTGGTAGCTGGGGTTGGTGGCTCCGGAGATCGGAGCACCATTGAGTCGCCACTGATACGAGAGCGTCGGCGATCCGGAAGCCAAGGCGGACAACTGGAACGGAGACCCGACATAGACGGTCTCGCCCGGGGACTTCGGCTGTTCCTCGATGAGTGGCGGATTGCTGCCGCCGGGGGTGTAGTCGATCAGGATTCCCGCCACGGTGGACCGGAGGTTGCCGCTCCGGGGATCCCCGGTGATGACGACGGTGTTGTTGCCCCCTGTCGTGAGGATCTCCGACGACGCACTGCTCTGACTGAAGGCGCCGTTTGCGTACGAGGGAGTCTGGATGTCGGTGTACTGAACCTTGTCGGTCCCTCCGTCGTGGCGAATCGCCGCATCGGTGAAGCCCTCTCCTGCATCCGTCGAGGCAATGAGCCGGATCGATAGCTGGGACACGGAATTCCGGAAGCCGGACACGGAGACCCGGTAGCCCGTGCCGCTATCGTCGAGATACCCGTAGATGACCTGGTCCTCGCCGGGGCCGGTCGGGACATCCGCGTAGAGGCTGTAGGTGTTGATGCAGGACCATTCCACACGGAGGCTGCCTCCTTCAGGCAGGGTGATCACCGCGTTGGAGGACACTCCGGTGCCGGAGGATGACCCCGGGATCCGTGGCATGTTGAACCAGCGGGCGGCCGGAATGCCGAAGGCATCCTCGGTGACTTCGGC
>CAZZKQ010000100.1:0-9565 GCA_964654875.1 uncultured Verrucomicrobiota bacterium
CGACGCCTGCCGCGCCGGCTGGCACCTCGAGAACCGAGGCCGCCTCGGTTCCGGGCAACTGCTCGACGGAGCGCAGCCGCCGCTCCATGGCCCGGGTCCGTACCGCGGTCTGATCGATCGTGTTCGACGCCGTCGCCAACTGGCGCTTCACGCGGTCCAGGACCTCGCCAAACCTGCCGAACTCCGTCTTCACCGCCCCGAGGACGGTCCAGACCTCATGGGCCCGCTTCTCGATCGCCAACGTCTGGAAGCCCACCCGGAGGCTGTTGAGGATGGCCGACAGTGTCGTGGGTCCCGCGACGAGCACCCGGTACTTCTGCTGGAGGCTGTCATGGAACCCGGGTTGTCGGAGCACCTCGGCATAGAGTCCTTCGGTGGGCAGGAAGAGGATCCCGAAGTCGGTGGTGGACGGCGGCGCGATGTACTTCCTCTGGATGTCACGGGCCATCGACTCGACCCGCGACAGGAGTCCCCCGACGGCCTGTTCCACGCCGTCCTTGTCGGCCACACCCGCCGCGGCGACGAGGCGCTCGTAGTCCTCCTTGGGGAACTTGGAGTCGATGGGCAGCCACACCGGGTTCCCCTGCCCCGCATCGCGCCCGGGCAGACGCACCGCGAACTCGACCACCTCGCCGTCATCCTTCACGTGGACATTCCGACCATACTGTTCCGGCGTGAGGATCTGCTCGAGGATCGCCCCCAGCTGGTATTCGCCCCAGGTGCCGCGTTCCTTGACGTTGGTCAGCACCCGCTTGAGGCCGCCGACATCGGTCGCGAGCGACTGCATCTCACCCAGGCCGCGCTGGACCGCCTCGAGCCGGTCGCTGACGAGCTTGAAGGATTCGCCCAGCCGCTTCTCGAGGGTGTCGTGGAGCTTCTCGTCGACCGTCTTCCGCATCTCCTCGAGCTTCCTCTCGTTGCTCTCCTGGATCTGCTGGAATCGCCGATCCAACCCCTCCCGCACCTTCGCCTGCTCCTCCTGGTGAACCTTCTCAAGGTCCTTGAGGGCGGCCTGCAGGCGATCCCGTTGGAGGTCGAGTTCCTTGCGGTTGGAGTCCGTAAGATCCTGGACGGCCTTGACGGACTCGGCGGCGCGGCGGTCCTGGATCTCCTGGCTGTTCTGGGCCTCATGTCGCAGGGACTGACGCAGGGCATCGAGCCTCGACTCGGTACCGGTCCGGATCTCCTCGAGGGCGGTGTTGGTGCGCTGGACCAGTTTCTCGACCTCGGCGCGGGTGTCCGCCGCCGCGGCGCGGTGGGTCTGGTTCAGCTGTTCGAGCAGGGCCTTCTGGTGCTCCCCGAGGGTGCCGAGGGTCCGCACGAGCGCCTCGTTGGCCTTGGCTTGGGAGTCCGCGATCTCGGAACGCAGCTGACGCGCCTGCTCGGCGGCCTCGGCACGTGCCTGTCGAAACTCCTCCCGCAGGATCGGATCAAGGTCGGGTCCGCCCGGGGTGCCGGCCGCCCTCGCCTGGAGGAAGAGGCGGATCAGGATGGCGACGACCCCGATGAAGGTGAGGAGGGCGAGGGTGGTGGGCATGATGCTGTGACGCCGGCTTCGGCACGGGTCGGGTCAGGACCCCGATGGGATGACGGATCCGAAGCGACGTGCCGGGATCAGGGTGGGGATGGCCGCCCGGGAATCGACAGCAAAATACCGGTGAGTCGTGAGTCGAAAAAGTCCAGCAGGGCCTACGGACCGCATTCGATCGGGGAGCGAAAAGTTTTCACATTATCCATGTCGCCAAACATAGGACTCATGACACCTTGAACCGACCGCCAGTCCGTTCCCCGCACCGTGTCAGATGGCCTTCCACCGTCAGAACAGCAGTTCCGCGAATCCCGTCCACTCGTGTCTCTACGAGTGCCGGGTGATGCACCATCGTCTGTCGCCACGGAAGCACCGGTTCGAATACGGCATCTTCATGCTCCAGCTGGACCTCGACGAGCTGGACCTCTGCGATCGGGTCCTCCGCCTGTTCGGTCACAACCGCCGGGCCGTCTACGGGTTCCGGGACTCCGACCATCTGGCCTATCCGGCGTCCTCCCCACGGACCAGCCTGAAGGCCTCCCTGGGTGCCTGGCTGGCAGACCAGGGGGTCGATCTTCCCGCTGACGCCAAGGTCCGCCTGCTCACCCTGCCCCGGGTCTTCGGCTACGTGTTCAATCCGGTGAGCTTCTACTTCTGCACGACGGCTGACGGCACCCCGATCGCGGCCGTGGCGGAGGTCGGGAACACCTTCGGGGAACTGAAGCCATTCCTGATCCCGGTGTCCGGCTCATCGGACCGGTTCCGTCGGACCGTGCCCAAACACTTCTACGTCTCCCCGTTCAGCGATCTCCGCCTCTGCTTCGAGTTCGATCTCCGGACGCCGGACGAGCGGCTCGACATCCGTATCCTCGATGTGACGGAAACGGGCCAGACCGTGCTGGTGAGCACGCTGCAGGGTCGGCGACATCCACTGACCGACGGACAGCTTGCCCGGATGGGTCTGAAGTATCCGCTCGTGACCCTGCACGTGATCACCCAGATCCATTGGCAGGCCCTGCGGCTCTGGTGGAAGCGGCTGCCCTGGCACGCCAAGTCCGCGAACCCCGATCTGCAGCGCGACGTCCTGCGTCCCCACGCCTCGATCGCCGGGGTCGGCCCGGTGTCGCCGGTGGCGGTTCCCCTCGGAGCCTCATCGACCCCTCTCTCCAAAGACCTCGTTGCCTCGTGAACGACCTCGACACCAACCCCCTCGTCTTTGCCGACGCCTCCGGCACGGCCACCGAAACGCAATCCCCCGTCGCCTCGCCCCGATGGACCGAGCGGCTCTGCCAGCGTCTGGTCCTGAGCTCGTTCGAGCCCATGACCCGCGGGCGCATGACGGTCCGTCTCCCGGATGGCTCCGCGGTCCGGTTCGGGACCGGCATCGGCGGTCCGGAGGCCGAGCTGCACATCCGTCGGAACCGGTTCTTCATCCGTGGGGTGCTCCAGGGCGACATCGGGTTCGGGGAGGCGTACCAGGACGGCGACTGGACCACGCCGGACCTGACGGCGGTGATCGGCTGGTTCTGTGCCAACCGCGACCACGCCCCGTCGATGTCCGGATCCCGGGCGTGGGACTGGCACCTCGGGTTCATGCAGGTCATCAACCGCATCCGGCACCGCATCAACAAGAACTCCCTGCGCGGCTCCCGGACCAACATCCAGGCCCACTACGACCTCGGGAACGACTTCTACTCGCTGTGGCTGGACCCGACGATGACCTACTCGGCGGCCCTGTTCGAATCACCCGACCAGATGCTCGCCGAGGCCCAGACCGCCAAGTACGAACGACTCTGCCGGCAGCTGAGACTGGAGCCTGGGGACCATGTCCTGGAGATCGGCTCCGGCTGGGGCGGCTTCACCGAGCACGCCGTCACCCGCCATGGCTGCCAGGTCACCACGGTCACGCTCTCCGACGAACAGGCCCGCCACTGCACCCAGCGGTTCGAACGGGGTGGGTATGCCGACCGTGCACGGGTCGAGATCCGCGACTACCGACACGTCGAGGGGCAGTTCGACAAGATCTGCAGCATCGAGATGCTCGAGGCGGTGGGGGATGAGTTCCTCGAGACCTATTTCCGCAAGGTCCAGAATCTCCTGAAGCCCCATGGCCGGTTTGCCGCCCAGTTCATCACCTGTCCGGACAACCGGCACGAGGAGCTGCGGAACGGGGTCGACTGGATCCAGAAGCACATCTTCCCGGGATCGCTGCTCCTGTCGATGAACCGGGTCGGCCAGGTCGTCCAGCGGACCGGCGACCTCTGGCTCGAGAACCTGCATGACATGGGGATCGACTACGCCCGGACGCTGCACCTGTGGAGGGACCGGTTCCACCAGTCGCTGGACGCCGTCCGGACCCAGGGCTTCGACGACCGGTTCATACGGACCTGGGACTACTACCTCGCCTACTGCGAGGCGGCGTTTGCCTGGCGCAACATCAGCGTGGTCCAGGCCACATGGTCGCGTCCGGGTCAGGCCCGCTGTCCCCAGTACCTCGCATGACCCCGGGGTCGATCATCGCCCTGGCCCTGCTGTTCGTGGCGGTCGAGATGGTGCTGACGTTCGCGGTGGCGCATCGGCTCAACAACTTCGGCATCGTGGACGTGGTGTGGTCGGCAGGGTTCTCCGGGTTGGCGATCCTCTATTACCTGACCGCCCCCCACGTCGCGGTCCCGTCGGGCCTCATCCGCGACGAGGTCCTCACCTCCCTGGCCGTGCTCTGGAGCCTGCGCCTGGGATTCCACCTCGCCGTGCGGGTCTGGAAGCACCATCCGGTCGAGGACGTCCGCTACGCCCGGCTCCGCGAACTCTGGGGCGACCGCACCCACCGGCGGATGTTCGGCTTCTTCCAGGTCCAGGGACTCCTCCAGGCAATCCTCTCGATGCCCTTCCTGCTGGTGTGTCTGAACGGGGGGGCTCCGAACCCCAGCTGGGCCGGTCTGTCGCCGCTGGAGTGGTCCGGGGCGGCCCTCTGGCTGGTCGCACTGTGCGGCGAATCGATCGCTGACCTGCAGCTGTCCCGCTTCCGCAACGACCCGGCGAACCGGGGCCGGGTCTGCCAGGTCGGACTCTGGCGCTGGTCCCGGCATCCCAACTATTTCTTCGAGTGGCTCATCTGGGTGGCCTGGGCGGTCTTCGCCTGGGATTCCCCGCTGGGCTGTCTGTCGCTGATCTGCCCGATCCTGATGTGGCACTTCCTCGTGAACGTCACCGGGATACCGATGACCGAGGAACTGTCGGTCCGGTCCAAGGGCGATGCCTATCGCGAGTATCAGCGCACCACGAGCGCCTTCGTCCCCTGGTTCCGCAAGTTCCCCCGCACCCCATGAGCACCGCCACCGCCCTGCCCAACGCCACGCCCTCCCTGCCCCAGCCCCGCGTGGGCACCCGGGTGGAGTCCCCGAACTTCCTCGACCGCTGCCTCACCCGGGACCTCCTTCCCGATCCGCTCCTGCGGTTCGGCATCCGACGCCTCCTCCGCGAACGCCTCCACGAGGAGAACCGGGGCGGAGTCGAGGCCCAGCGACGTCACCTGCAGTCGCTGATCGAGACCCTCCGCACCTCCCCGATCGCCCTCGAGACCGCCGCCGCCAACGAACAGCACTACGAGGTGCCGACCCGATTCTATCAGCTCTGCCTTGGGCCCCGTCTGAAGTACAGCTCGTGCCTGTATCCGACCGGTCGCGAGACCCTCGCCGAGGCCGAGGAGCACATGCTCCGGCTGACGACGGAACGGGCGCAGCTGGTGGATGGACAGGATGTGCTGGAGCTCGGCTGTGGCTGGGGATCGCTGACGCTCTGGATGGCCGAGCGGTTTCCCCGCTCCCGCTTCACCGGGGTGTCGAACTCCCGCACCCAGCGCGAGTTCATCCTGGCGGAGGCCGCGCGACGTGGGCTCGGCAACATCGAGATCCTGACCTGCGACATGAACCGCTTCGAGCCCCCCACGGCTGCGGGCGAGACACCGGACGTGTCGACACCCTGCGTGGGCCGGTTCGATCGGGTGGTGTCGGTCGAGATGTTCGAACACATGCGGAACTACGAGGTCCTGCTCGGCCGGATCAGCCGGTGGCTCAAGCCGGAGGGTCGGCTGTTCGTGCACATCTTCACCCACCGCGAATACGCCTACCCGTTCGTGGCTCGGGACGCCTCGGACTGGATGGCCCGGTACTTCTTCACCGGAGGAATCATGCCCAGCGATGACCTGCTGCTCTACTTCCAGAGGGACGTGGAGTTGGTGGAGCACTGGACCGTGAATGGTCGCCACTACCAGCAGACCGCCGAGCACTGGCTCCAGAACATGGACAGCCACAAGGAGGAGATCCGGGGGATCTTCGCCCAGACCTATGGTCCGGAGGAGGTCACCAAGTGGTGGGTCTACTGGCGTCTGTTCTACCTCGCCTGCGCCGAGCTCTGGGGATTCCGCGGCGGCAATGAGTGGCTCGTGAGCCACTACCTCTTCCGCCCACGGCCCATGTCGTGAGGGATGGACGGAAATTGGATCTTACCCATCCAATCAGGATTCCGATCCCGTCCGAGGTGGCCCCTGTGCTCCTGCAACTCCGATGGGCCTGAACGTGTGTGGGTCCGGCCGCAGACCGCTCAGAGCAGGTGCCCCATGCGGTCCTTCTTGGTCTTGAGATACCGCGCGTTGTGGGGGTTCGGGCTTACCCGGATGGGGAGCTGTTCCACGATCTTGAGACCGTGCCCCTGGAGGCCCACGACCTTCTTGGGATTGTTGGTCAGCAGCCGGATCTGGTTCACCCCAAGCTCGGACAGCATCTGGGCCCCAACGCCGTAGTCGCGGAGGTCCATCGGGAACCCCAGCTTCAGGTTGGCGTCCACGGTGTCGAGTCCCTGCTCCTGGAGCCGGTAGGCATGCAGCTTCGCGGGCAGGCCGATGCCCCGTCCCTCCTGACGCATGTACAGGATCACTCCGGAACCCTCCTTGTCGATCCGCTCCATGGCCGCGTGCAGCTGGGGTCCGCAGTCGCACCGACGGGACCCGAAGACATCGCCCGTCAGGCACTCGCTGTGGACCCGGACCAGCACCGGTTTCTTCCCGGAGACCTCCCCCTTCACAAGGGCCAGATGGTGCTGGTCGTCGATGCGGGACCGGAAGAGATGCAGCGAGAACTCGCCGTAGTCGGTGGGCATCCGGACCGTCTCGAGCCTCTCGACGAGCTTCTCGGTGCGACGTCGGAAGCCGATGAGCTGCTCGATCGAACAGATCCTGAGCTTGTGGCGCTTGGCGAAGCGCCGGAGCTCGGGCAGACGGGCCATCGAGCCGTTGTCGTTCATGATCTCGCAGATCACCCCGACCGGCCGGCAGCCGGCGAGGGTCACGAGATCCACGGCCGCCTCGGTGTGGCCGCTGCGCTGCAGGACCCCGCCGGCCTTGGCCCGGAGCGGGAAGATGTGCCCGGGACGGACGAAGTCGGACTCGCTGGCCCGTGGATCCGCCAGGAGCTGGATGGTCCGCGACCGGTCGGCGGCACTGATCCCCGTGCTGATCCCGCTCGAAGCGTCCACGCTCACCTGGAAGTCGGTCCGGAACGACTCACGGTTCCGGGCCACCATCTCCTCGATGCCCAGCTGGCGAAGCCGGTCCCCCGTCGTCGGGACACAGATCAGGCCTCGACCGAACCGGGCCATGAAATTGATCGCCGCCGGCGTGGCCTTCTCGGCCGCCATCACGAGGTCCCCCTCGTTCTCGCGGTCCTCGTCGTCCACGACGATCACCATCCGCCCGCGCTTGAGGTCGGACAGCACGGCGGTCAGGTCGTCAAAAGGCGGTTTCTTCAAGGCCATGGAGTTTCAAAGCTTCCACCTCGAACACAAAGTGCAAAGTGCGTCCCGCCCCCCCCAGCCCTGTCGCCCTGTCGCTACGACACCCGCATCCAGAGGGTCTTCAGATAACCGGGCTCCTCACGGGACATCGGGAAGTCCGGGGGCTGCGGCTGGAACCGTTCCTGAACCACCTCGCGCCCCGAGCGATGGACCGCCGCCCGGACGTCGTCGATGAAGACCTCGGGACGGAGTCGCGCGGCGTTGGTCGAGGCGAGCAACACCCCGTCCGGTGCCAGGAGCGGCAGGGCGAGGCCTACCAGCTCGGCGTAGTCGGACTCCGCCCGAAAATCCCCGTGCTCGCGAGACCGTGAGAACGTCGGCGGATCGAGGACCACGACCGAGAACCGTCGCGGCTTCTTCGCCAGCCGCTTCAGCCAATCGAACACATCGCCGTAGATGAAGTCGTGTCCGGCCGGATCGAGCCCGTTGAGCCCGAAGTTGCGCCGACCCCAGTCGAGGTACTTCCGGGACAGGTCGAGGCTCGTGGTCCGTGCCCCGCCGAGCGCCGCACAGACGCTGAAGGCACAGGTGTACGCGAAGCAGTTGAGCACCTCGGGCTGCGGCCCTCCTTCACGGTGCAGCGGGAAGCCTTCGGCCACATGGCCCCGCAGGAGACGCCGACGGTTGTCCCGCTGGTCGAGGAAGAGCCCGTAGGAGTATCCCTCCCGGAGGCTGAGCTCGAACCGGACCCCGTTCTCGAGGATCTCGAACCGCTCCGGGGCCTCCACCCCGGACAGCAGCCGGGGCGAGGCCTCCTCCGCGGCCAGCGTGCGCACCTGTCGTGTCCAGCGCTTGCCATACACTCCCTTCACCCCGGGCAGGAGGGCATCGGGCACCAGGGATGCCGACGGATCCTCGGCCAGGACCAGGGCCCAGTCGCCCAGTCGCTCGATGGAGCGTCCAGGACAGGCATCCGAGGCCCCGTGAACCACCCGATGGGCCGTGGTCTCGGATGGATCGATGAAGCCCTCCCGGAGCTGTCGCGACGCCGGCGACTGGAAATCGGCCTCCGCCTCGAAGGTCACCTCCGAGTCGGTGGCGGGGTGGCGGATCTGGAGCCGCGCCGCATGCAGGTGGAGCCGTCCGGCGGGGGTTCCCCCGTACAGCACATCCCCGAGCAGCGGAAGCCCCTCACCGGAGGCATGCACCCGGATCTGGTGGGTCCGACCGGTCACAGGCTCCGCCTCCAGCCAGGTCAGGTCCCCCTCGCGTCGGATTACCCGGAACCGGGTCTCGGCCGGATCCCCGTGTTCACCCGACCGCACGGCGGCGTAGCGATCCCCGACCCGCTCGAGACGATTGCGGACCACGAAGGCGTCGCGCGGCACCGGTCGATCCGTCGCGCAGACGTATCGCTTGTGGGCCTGTCGACGCGCGAACTGTTCGGTGAGGGATCGATTGGCGATCGGCGTCTTTCCGAAGACCAGGATCCCGCTGGTCTCCTTGTCGAGCCGATGGACGATCGCCAGCGGGGCCCAGCGGGGCTCCCGGTGCCGCAGCCAGTCGTAGATCCCCTCCCCCGCATGGGGCGCGGGCGCATGGGTGTTCCAGCCCGGCGGCTTGTCCACCACGAGGAGGTGCTCGTCCTCATGGATCACACAGGGCGGCAGAGCTGGAGCGTCGACAGCGGGCACGGCGTGGCTGGAGGGGACTGGATTGGGGGACGCTTCGGAAGGCTCAGCGGGCCGACCGCACGATCGCGTTCACAAGGCCCTCGATCGTGTGGGGCTTCGCCTCGAGGTCCACCTTCAACCCGAGCTCCTTCAAGGCCTTGCTGGTCTCCGGACCGATCGAGGCGAACCGGATCCCGGGATGCCGCTCTCGGAGCGCCTTCAGGGGAACGCGGGCGTTGAAGTGCTCCACCGTCGAGGCGCTGGTGAACGTGATCCAGTCGGCCCCCTCCGACTGGACCGACGCGACGGCGCCGTCCCGGTCCGAGGTCTCGGGCAGGGTCTGGTAGCAGGCCACGTCGTCGACGATCGCCCCCAGGTCCTCGAGTTCCTGGACCAGCTCGGGGTTTGCGACCTGGGCCCGCAGGCAGAGGATGCGGAGGTTCTCGACGGTCTCCACCTCGGCGATCGCCTTGGCCACCTTCCGGGCGACGAACTCCTCGGGCATGGCATCCACATGGAGATGGTACTCGGTGAGCTTCGCGGCCGTAGCAGGCCCCACCGCTGCGAACCGGAT
>CAZZKQ010000101.1:0-9553 GCA_964654875.1 uncultured Verrucomicrobiota bacterium
CGGGCGACGAGGTCCGGGCGATCGACTGGAACGTCACAGCGCGGATGAACCATCCGTTCGTGAAGAAGTTCCGGGAGGAACGGGAGCTCACGGTGCTGCTCATGGTGGACCTGAGCGCCTCGGGACTCTTCGGTTCCGTTGACCAATCGAAGCGTGAGCTCGCGGCCGAGATCGCCTGCGTCCTGGCCTTCTCGGCGATCCGCAACCAGGACCGTGTCGGCCTCCTGCTGTTCACCGAAGTCGTGGAGAAATTCATCCCACCCCGCAAGGGACGCCGGCACGTGCTCCGGGTGATCCGCGACATCCTCTTCCACAAGCCCCAGTACCGGGGCACCTCCGTCAACGGGGCCCTGCAGTTCGCCAATCGGATCCTTCCGCACCGGGCTGTAGTGCTGGTGCTGTCGGACTTCCTGGGCGAGACGAATCCGAGCCGGGCCGAGATCGCAGCCCACCTGCGGCGGCGGGTGGTGCGTTCCGAAAGCCTGGGCCGGGTGTCGGCCACCTCCCTTCGACAGGTCAGCCGGAAGCATGACCTCGTGGCGATCCAGATCGTCGACCCCTTCGAGGAACAGCTGCCGGGTCTCGGCCGCCTGGTGCTGCAGGACGCCGAGACCGGGGAGGTCGTGGAGGTGAACACTGCGGACCAGCGGCGCCGAGATGCGTTCGCGCAGCGGCAGGAGAAGACCCGGCGCGAGCTCGACCGACTGTTCCGACAGGCCAAGGTCGACGCCATTCGGGTCCGGACCGACACCCCCTACGACCGGGCCCTCCAACAGTTCTTCGACACCCGGGACAAACGACGCCGTCGCGGATGATGCCTCTCCCCTCCATGCGCGTGCACGACGGTGTCGGTCTGGGATCCTGGATTCCACGGATCGCGTTGTTGGCGGGGCTGGCGGCACACACCCTCGTCGAGGCAGCCACCAATTCCCTCCGCAGCCCGGTGGCGATGCAAGGGGCCACGCCTGCGGCCGCGCCGATGTCGGCACCCCAACCGCAGCCCCTCCGGGACATCCGGGGCCCGATCGACATCGAGTCGCCCTGGACCTGGCTCTGGGCTGCGCTGGCGCTCGCGGTGGTCACGGCGGGCATCGTGCTGGCCTGGCGCTGGTGGCGGCGGAAGCAGGAGTCGGCCGGAACCGGGACCCCGACGCTGTCGCCCGAGGAGGCGGCACGCCGACGTCTCCAGGCCGCGCTGGACTGGATCGAGGACCCGGAGCGGTTCGCGGTCGAGGTCTCGGAGGCGGCGCGCAAGTACCTCGAGGATCGATTTGGTCTCCGCGCCCCGGAGCGCACGACCGAGGAGTTCCTCGCGGAACTTTCTGGAAGCGTCGCCCTCGATGGCCGACACAAGGAGCTGCTCGCGGATTTCCTCACCCGCTGCGACCTTGTGAAATTCGCCCGGGCGGTCGTGGACCGTTCGGAATTGGAGGCCCTGCACCGGGCCGCGGTGCGCCTCGTGGAGGAGACGGTCCCATCGCCCCACGGCCCGACCGCGCCGCCCCCCATGCCCCCGCGCCAGCGATGAACTTCACCTTCGGATCCCCCTGGTGGCTGCTGGGCCTCCTGTCGATCCCGCTGCTGGCGTGGCTGCGGGGAAAGACGGGGCCCGAGAGCGCGTTCGTCTACTCCAGCTTGAGCCTCGTGAAGGGGATCACCGAGCTCCGACGCAGCCGCGCCGGAATGGTGCTGCTCAACCTCCGCTGGATCGCCCTCGCCCTCTTCTTCATCGGCATGGCCCGGCCACAGATCGCCGGGGGACAGGCCCCGATCTCCGCGAGCGGCATCGACATCGCCGTGGCCATGGACATGAGCGGGTCGATGGTCGCCGAGGATTTCGAGCTGCGCGGGGAACGGGTCAACCGCCTCGCCATCGCCAAGGACACCCTGCGCATATTCGTCGACGAACGGCCGGCCGACCGCATCGGACTGGTCGTTTTCGGCACCGAGGCCTTCGTCGCGGCCCCGCCGACGCTCGACCATGACTTCCTCCGCCGGGTCATCGACCGCCTGGAGCTCGGCACCATCAACGGCGAGCAGACGGCGATCGGCTCCGGTCTTGCCACCGCCGTGAACCGCCTCCGGCAGCTGCAGTCGAAGTCCCGGATCGTCATCCTCCTGACCGATGGGCAGAACAACGCCGGCAAGATCCCGCCCGACACGGCAGCCGAGGCGGCGAAGGCGCTCGGAGTGAAGGTCTACACGATCGGCGTCGGCACCCGCGGGCTCGCCCCGGTCCCTCAGGGTGTGGACGGCTTCGGCCGAAAGCACTACGCCCGGGTGCCAGTCGACATCGACGAACCCACCCTCCAGAGGATCGCCCAGATGACGGGTGGAAAATACTTCAGGGCGGACAACACGGAGACCCTGCGTCGGATCTACTCCGAGATCGACCGTCTGGAGAAGAGCGAGGCCAAGCTCAACAAATACGCCTACGTCGAGGAACTGATGGCGTGGGCGGTGGTCCCGGGACTGGCGTTGCTGTTCCTCGAGCTGCTCCTCGGCAACACGGTCTGGAGGAAGCTGCCCTAGACGACACCCGGCCACCGCATGTCTTTCGCCTCACAAACCTTCCTGTGGCTCACGCTGATCCTCGGCCTGTCCACGGGCGTGTTCCTGGCCTGGTCATGGCGTCGGAAGCAGCAGGCGGCTGCCCGGTTCGTGGGATCCCGCCTCTACGCCCAGCTCACGGTCGGGGTCTCCCTCCGACTCCAGATCGTCCGGCGCGTCCTTGCGGGACTCGCGGTGGTGGCCGTCCTCCTCGCCCTGGCCCGGCCCCGATGGGGGACGATCGACGAGGAGACCACGGCCTCTGGACTCGACATCCTGGTGGCCTTCGATGTGTCCCGGTCGATGCTGGCGCTGGACTCCAAACCCAACCGACTCGAGAAGGCGCGGCGCGCGGCTCTGGACCTCGTCGAATCGAGCCGGGCCGATCGGCTCGGACTGGTCGCCTTCGCCGGCGATGCCTTCCTCCAGGCACCCCTCACGCTCGACGACGAGGCGTTCCGCCAGAGCGTCCGCCTGCTGGACACCGACCTCATCCCGGTCCAGGGCACCGGTCTGGCGGCGGCGCTCCGCGAGGCGCGCGCGGCCTTCGGCAAGGACAGCACCGGGGCCAAGGCCGTCGTGGTGATCACCGACGGCGAGGACCACGAGCCCGGGGCGATCGATGTCGCCAAGCAGATGGCCCAGGACGGCATCCGGATCTTCACCCTCGGTGTCGGCACCCCAGAGGGCGCCGTGCTGAAGACGACCGACCCGTATGGGAATCCGGTGTTCATCAAGGACCAGCAGGGCAACGCGGTGAAGTCCCGCCTCAACGAGGATCTGCTCCGCCAGGTCGCGGATGCCGGTGGAGGATTCTATCTGCCCCTCCAGAACCGCCAGACGATCCAGAACCTGTACGAACAGGGCCTCGGCCCGCTGCCCCGTTCGCTGCTGAAGGCCGGTCGGGCCCGCCAGTGGATCGAACGGTTCCAGTGGCCTCTCGGACTGGGGATCCTCCTCCTGATGACGGAGATCCTCGTCCCGGAGCATCGCCGGACCGTTGCCCGGACCACCGGCGGTGGCATCCTAGGACGCACCGGTCGAACCGCGCCTGTGACGAAACCCACCTGAACCCGTCATGCAATCCACACGTCTCATCGCATTCGTGCTGTTGGCGGCCCTGGCACCGGACCCGGCTTCGGGGCAAACCCCATCGCCGCAGTCGGCCCTCGATGCCTACCGACGCGGGGATTTTCAACGTTCGGAGGCCCAGTACTCCGAACTGGCCAGGAAGAGCCCAGAGGATCCGCGCCTCCGCTTCAACGCCGGGGCCGCCGCCTATCGCCGGAATGATCTCACGAACGCCGCCGGCTGGTTCGAAGGCGTGACAGCGGCCCCGGACCTCAAGCTGCAGCAGCAGGCCTATTACAACCTCGGGAACACCCGCTACCGGCTGGGTGAATCCGCAACGGATCCAGAGGCCCGCAAGAGCCATTGGTCCCATGCGCTGACCAACTACATGTCAGCCATCAAGCTCGACGGCGCCGACACCAACGCCTCGATCAACTATTCATTCGTCCGACAACAGCTCGAGCAGCTCGAACGACAGCAGCCCCCTCCGCAGTCATCGCAGTCGTCGCAGTCCAAGGACAACAAGGACAACAAGGACAAGAAGCAGCAGAGGCAGGAACAGCAGGATTCCGAGTCTTCCCAGGACCAGAAGGATCAAGGGAAACAGGAACAGCAGCAGGACAACTCCGGATCCCAACAACAGCAGCAGCAACAGGGTTCCCAGGGCTCCCAGCAACCCGACAACGGGTCGGACCAGAACGGCGAGGCCCGGGAGAAGGAGGGTGCGAATCCTGAGGATTCGAAGGAGCAGGCCGAAGCCCAGAAGCCGGACAAGGACCCGTCGAAGCAGGGGGCTCAGCCTCAAGGACCGAAGCCTGGGGAGGGACCGGAGGGCCAGGCCGGACAGGCGGTCGAAGCTGGGGAGGGCGAGGAGGGAACGATGTCGGCATCCCAGGCGGTCCAGATGCTGGAGAGCCAGAAGGGCGAGGAGAAAGCCCTGCTGCTCCGGGCCTATGGCAGCGGCAAGGAGGCCGCCGAGCGGGCTTCGAGGATCCGGAAGCCATGGTGACCCTCATCCTCCATCCCCTGCTGGCCACGTTCCGTCGGATTCTCAGCGAGGGCACCCTCCTCGTTCTGTTCCTCTGCGCCGTCGCGGTCCAGACCCGGGCCGAACCATCCTTCCAGGCGGAACTGGTGCCTGATTCGGTCGGGGCGGGCGATTCCGCCACGCTGCGGCTGGTCTTCACAGACCTCGGGGACGTGGAGGCTCCGACCCTTCCCGCCGTCACCAACGCCACCATCCGCTACCAGGGGGTCTCGCAGCAGATCTCGATCGTCAACTTCAGCCGGTCGACATCGCTCATCCACCAATACCAGGTCCAGACCCAGAACCCAGGCCTCGTCCAGATCCCGGCACTGTCCATCGAGGCCGGGGGCCAGACCTACACCAGCGCACCACTGACACTTCGTGTGGGACAGGGGTTCGACATGTCCCGCATCGGATTCCTGCGACTCGTGGCGCCGCGACCGGAGGTCTATGTCGGCGAGACCTTCCCGGTGGAGATCCGTTTCTACTACCGCGAGACGCCGGCCCGGCAGGCCCCACCCAGCCTCAAGCTGGATGGCTTCATCAAGGGCCAGCAGACGGTGGAGAATCTCCCTCCCGAGACGATCACCAACCTCCTGTACTCGGTGGTGCGTTGGAACATCGCCCTCACGGCGGTGAAGGCCGGCGAGCTCAGCCTGGGACCCGCGGAGTTCCAAACCCTCTACGTCTTCCAGACCCAGCGACGGTCCCGGGGGATGAACTCCCTGTTCGAGCCCCTGTTCGGGGGTGGGGAACAGCGGCAGCTGACCTTCCAGAGCGAGCCCTTGGCCCTGAAGGTCCTCAATCCGCCCACAGCCGGGCGACCACCGCAGTTCGCCGGTGCCGTGGGTCAGTTCCAGCTGGACGTCACGGCATCCCCCACCAACGTCGCCGCGGGAGACCCGGTCACGATCCGGGTCGACATCACCGGCCGGGGAAACTTCGACGCGCTTCGGCTGCCGGACCTGCCCGGTGGGTCGGGATTCCAGCTGTATCCGGGCACCAATTCGTTCACGCCGAATGATCCCCTCGGGCTTTCCGGCAAGAAGACGTTCGAGGCGGTGATCATCCCGGAATCCCCCGGGGTCCACATTCTGAAGTGGCCGATGCTCGCCTACTGGGATTCCTCGACAAAGGCCTATCGGACGGATGCCGACCATCCGCTGTCCATCCATGTGCGTCCGGGCGCTCAATCGCAGGCTCAACCGGTCGGCACAGTACCGGGACCGGCCGAACCCAGGACGCCTCCCGACTCCGTGAACCCACGACTGGAGCTTCCGCTCATCCCCGATCTGGGGCCGCTCGTGGAGGCATCACCCTCCGTGGTCACCCGTCCCTGGTTCTGGTGGGTTCTCACGTTCCCGGTCTGGGCCTATGGGTTGGCCGGTTTGATCCCAACCTGGAAGCGGCGTTGGCAGGAGAGCCGACAACCTGCGACCCGGGACGAGGCAGAGCGCCGACTGTCCACGGAGATCCGGTCCATGCGCGATGCAGCGGGCTCCGGACGTCCAGCAGACTTCTTCCAGCATCTCAACAATGCGCTGCAGGAACGGATCGCCCTTTCGGTCGGGAGACCGGGTGGATCCTTCACGGTGGACGTGATCCAGGAGCGGCTGATCCCGGCCGGACTGGGTGATGAGGAGGCCATCCGCCTCCGGGCATTGCTGGAGCGGATCGCCGAAGCCCGGTTCTCGCCTGATTCCTCGGCCACCGAGCTGTCGGACCTCCTCGCAGAGGCCGAATTCTCCCTCGAGGCCCTCGGGCACCTGTCACGACGCGCATGAAACCCCTGTCACGACGCAACAGGCTCCGCCTGGGATTCCTTCTGGGACTTCTCCCGTGGGTGCTGCTGGGCGGGACGAACGATCCTGTTGGAACATCTCCGGAATCCCTGTTCCAACTCGGGAACCGTGAGGTGTCCGCCGGCAACTACACCAACGGGTTGACCGCCTATTCGAAGGTGGCTGCCGTCCCGAGAACCTCCGCCGCCCTCGAGTACAATCGGGGGGTGGCGTGGTCCCGGCTGGGTGAGGAAGGCCGGGCACGGGCCCACTGGCGGCTCGCCGAGCGCCTCACTCCTCGGAACCCACTCGTGCTATCAGCCCTCCGTCGACCCACGGGTGCCGGTGCAACACCCGCCGAAACCGAGGACCTATTGGACTGGACCGACCGCCTGACCCTCGACGAGTGGGGAATATTGGCGCTGGCACCTACTTGGTGCTGGGGCGGCCTGCTGTTCCTGCGCCGCTGGAAGCCTGCAGCCGCGGCGGCGCTACGGGGCTACACCCTCGGCCTTGGAATGATCACCTTGGTTGCGCTTGGAGTCCTCGGGGCGGCCCTATCGCGACGAAGCCTCGGACCGGGTGCCTTGACGTCGACCCCACAGACCCCGGTTCGGATCAGCCCGCTCGATGAGGCTCGGACGGCCTTCGAGCTCCCAGCGGGGACCCCACTGAAGATCCGATCATTCCGTGAAGGTTGGTATCTGGTGGCAGACCCTCGAGACGAGCGCTCCGGCTGGGTCCGCGCACAGCACTTGACCCGCCTGCCGCTCCGGTGAAAGGCGCCTCACCCGGGACTTCCGCCCAGAATCTGTTTGGCGGAGACTCTGCCCATGTCGGTGTATGAGGACTATCTGACAGCCGTCCAGCGTCAGATCGACGAGGTGACCCGCAGCCAGAGACCTGCGATCGAGACGACCTCGCGCTGGGTGGCGGAGGCCCTGGTCCGGAAGAGATACCTCTTCGTCTTCGGGACCGGCCACTCCCACATGCTCGCCGAGGAACTCTTCTACAGGGCCGGGGGACTTGCTCGGGTCATTCCCATCCTGGACGAACCCCTCATGCTCCACCGCTCCGCGACACGATCGACGGATGTGGAGCGACAGACCGGATATGCGGACCAAATCCTGAGCCGCTACCCGATCGAAGCCGGGGATGTCCTGATCGTGGCGTCCAACAGCGGGAGAAACGCCGTCCCGATCGAACTGGCCCAAGGAGCGCGATCCAAAGGCGCGCGGGTCGTGGGCCTGACAAGTCTCCAGCAGACCAACGCCTGGCCATCACGACACCCGACGGGGCTCAAACTCAAGGATGTCTGCGACCTCGTCATCGACAATGGGTGCCTCGACGGTGACGCCGGAACCGTCGTCCCGGGGTTGGAGCAAAAAATGGGACCCACCTCGTCGGTGATCGGAATGCTCCTCATCAATCTGATCGCCATCCAATCCGCATATCTCATCGTGAGTGACGGCAATGCCGTGGACGTGTTCGTCAGCAGCAACACGCAGGGAGATGGACACAACGCACGCCTTGTCGCCGAAATCTCAACCAACAATCCTCACTTGTAGGCATTTCATCGGGCCCCGTCGGGCACGGTTCGATCCACTTCACGGGCGCCCTGCAGGACTAGGGAAAACCCCCTAGCCGAGGGCCGAAGATGACCCGAAGGAATTGGTTGACCGCGTGGCAGTTCCGAGTCTATAAAGCGGTTCAAGGAAGATCTTAGAACCCTGATAAAACAGTTCGTGAACATGAAAACGTCCATTCTGAAGTCCGTCTCCATCGGAGCAATAGCGGCCTCCGCCGCACTTTTGTCCCCTGCCGTTGCGTTGTCCCCCGAGGTCGCTGCCGTCATCTCCAAGGACATCGCCTCCAGCAAGGTCGTCGAGGTGCCTGCGGCCGTCGCCAAGGCCATCACCAGTGCCTCGAAGGAGGATCGCTCGGTGGTCGCCACAACCGCTGTGGTCGCCGCGATCAAGTCCCACCCCTCCACTGTGGCTGCCACGGTCACCGCAGCCGTCAAGGCCGCGCCCGAGGCGGTTGACGCGATCGTGAACGCCGCCCTCGACATCGCCCCGAACAGCGCGCTGACGATTGTGAGCGCCGCCGCCGAGGGTGCTCCTGAGCGCGCCGACCAGATCGCCGCCGTGGCCTCCAAGAAGATGCCGACCCGTGCCGCCTCCTTCGAGCGTGAGGTTGCCTCGGTTCGCGGTCGTCGCCTCGTCTCCGCCGCCGCCGGTTTGACCTCCAATCAGCCTCAGCAGACCCCCCTGAATATTCCCGCAGGGGCCGCACCGGCCGCCGTGAACTCGTATGCCGTGACCGGCGGTGCCTCTGGCCGTCCTTGATCGGTCGGTCTCCCGCTGAACACAAGGCCCGCCATCCGGCGGGCCTTTTTCTTTCCCTGATTGCGATCGGCCACCCTCCCGGTCGGCTCCATGGGCGCCCCGATCGCCCCGTCGATTCACCGAGGCAATGCCGGCCACAGGTCGCCTTGGGGAGGAATCCAAGGGCCAGTCCTGTGCCGCGGCTGAGTTCAGGATATCAGCGTCTGGGAGGTGCCACTTCGCGGACGGCAGCGCCATGGTCCTCGCGCAGGACGAGGAGCGCGAACCGCTCCACCGATGCAACCTCGGCAGGCTGGATGGCCTGGTAGGTTCCAGGCTCCGTAGCAGTCGGGACCGGCACGGGACGGCCGGTGGGATCCTCGTTGAGACTCGCGTAATCAAAACGCCCCCTCAGATCGGTGTAGCCATCCTTGTAGAATCGGATCACCCCTCCGGGGAGTCGGGCGAAGACCTTCACATAGGCCTTCGGGATCCCCTTCCCGGTCCCGGATTCCCCGACATCCAGGTATCCATGGTTCTCCGCGACCAGGAGTTCAAAGGAACTGGAGTGATGGGCCGTCGCGCGACTGCGACCCCCACCCACCACTTCCACCAGCACATTGGCCTTTGCGAAGCGTGGTGGCATTGGGATCTCCATGGATTCCCTGCCCTTGGCCAGCTTGACCGACATCGACTCCGTTGGCCGGATGATTCCAAACCGGGCGGAATCCTGGGTCGAAAAGGGACTGCTGCTGAACAGGAACTCCGGATCCATCAGATAGAAGTTGATCCGCACC
>CAZZKQ010000102.1:0-9547 GCA_964654875.1 uncultured Verrucomicrobiota bacterium
CCGAAGTTCCAGGCATAACTGGAAATCGTCCCGTCGGGATCGCTGGATCCGGAGCCGTTGAAGGTCACTGCCAGCGGAGCCACACCGGAAGTCGTGCTGGCCGCAATCGCAGCGGTGGGATTGATGTTCGGTGCGGTCACCTGGATCTGGACCGATTGGGTCGCGGTCAGGCCCTGGCTGTCCGTCACGGTCAGGACCGCGGTGTAGGTTCCGACCGCGGTGTAGGTATGGCTGACGACGGATCCGGAACCCGAGGATCCGTCGCCGAAGGACCATGCATGGGAGACGATCGAGCCGTCCTGATCGAAGGAGCCACTGCCATCCAGACTCACCACCAGCGGGGCATCCCCGTTCTGCGGCGTGGCCTTGGCAACGGCCATGGGGGCAACCGGCCCCGTGCCCTGGACCGTGCCCCGGACAAAATAGAATCCCACGGAACCGTAGTTCGAGTAGCCGTAGTCGGTGCCATTCGCAGGCTTGCCCGTCCCACGGACCGTCAGGAAATAAGTCCCTGCCGAAAGGGTCGGCGCCAGGGTCACCCCCAGGGTGTCCACCGGGTTGCCCGACGACAGCAGGGTTCCGGAGGCATCCCGCAATTCCACGAGGAGGTCGACATTGGGCCCGTATTTGACCGGGGAGACCGACACGCTGATGGCCCCCGCTCCGGTGGTGAAGGCGAAGACATCCGCATCGGTGTTCGTCTCAAGGATGCCCTCCACACTCAGCTGGGTCCCTGCAGGCAGATAGGTCGCCGCCGCGCCCGAGTTGCCATGGTCATCCGTCCGGAACGACAGACCGTTGCTCTGGATGACCGTGAAGTCGTTCTCGACGTTGTTGGCACCCGGATACTCGCCCCGGCTCCACTGGCTGAGGTTCTGGTAGTAGCCCACGCCCATGATCGGGGCCCATCCGGTCTCGCCGGAACCGTGTCCCTGATAATATCCCACGGTGGAGGTGCCATCATGGCTGAGTCCGAGGTTGTGCCCCGCCTCATGGCTCGCCGCCTCGGCCACATACTTTGGCCACCCGCTGCCCAGATTCTCCGGGAAGACCAGCGCGGGCTGGTAGAAGGAATGATTCGATCCCGTGCTGTCGTAGACCCCGACGTAGGCAATGCCGCCATAGCTCCCGAAATAGCTGCTGATCGGGCTGATCAACACGCGGGTGCCGAATTCGAGATCGGTCGAGGTCGACCGCGTGATCTGGGCCTCGCTCAGGAGCTCCGTCGTGACATCGACGTCGAACGGCGCGTAGTCCTCGGAAACCCGGGACCAGATTTCCTGGATCCGGCGCCGCTCATCATCGCTGAACGTCCCGGGATTGCCGTCCGTGTCGAAGGGCGGCGCAACGATGTCGAGTCCCCCGTTGTTGTTCTGGTTCCACGCCGTCCCGGTGATGACATGTCCATCGAAGTCCAGGAACAGGATGCGGCTTGAACCCGGCTTGCTGTGGAGCTTGAAGGTGTCGGCCAGCGGGGCGGGAGACGTGTCACCAGAACCCTGGATCAGCGGCAGGCCGCCCTGGGGCAGCGGATCCGTGTAGAGGAGCCGTCCCCGGGGATCCACCGCGAGGGCACGGTCGATCTTGAGCTGGAGATTCAACTGGTCGGGAGTCCGCCGGTGGGCCCGGGCGACCGCCGGGAGATTGCCCCCCAACGCCTTGATGGCCTCCTCCCCCCGGACGACCCGGGGAAGGTTGGGGGACGGAAAGGTGTCCACGTCCGCCAGGGATCCGGTCAGACCCAGCAGGGCCACAACCGGGCCGATCAGAAGCGAACGCCGTGCGTGGAGAACAGCCTGGAACGGATTTTGAATTCTCATGCGAGATGTTTTTGGGTTCATCGTTGTAGCCCCAAGAGGGGTTGATCCGCTAATCATTTATTGCCGGCAACCCCGCAAAATCCGGACAGAAAACCTCCCGGATTCCATGGGGCCGGTCCTGAATGGGGCACCGATGTTACGGCCGGATGACGCGGAAGTGGTTCTCCGGAGTCCGTACCCCTCGCGATGGCCTATTCCCTGGTTCCCAGCTCCACCCCTCGTTCCCAGATCGGGACCTCGATGGACGATTCCACCGCGGCATCGAATGCCGCATCGTGCACGAATCCCTTCTTCGAGAGCGCCTCCAACCGGAAGACCGCGGCCCCGGGAATCTTTCGGGCCACCGAGGTCAGGACCGCCATGCCGTCGATGTCCGTCCTCGCCATGATCGTCCGGGGAATCCGCCCGGAGAAGGTTCCGGCCACCGTGACCCCCGGCTGGACCACCCCGTTGCGATCCGTCACCCGCACTGCCGCCACGACCGAATTGCCCCGGGGCCCGGGAAGGATCGACAGGTCGATCGCCCGCGCACAGAGACTCTGGGAGGGATTCGGGGCCACCTCGACGACGCCCCGCACAAACCCCACGGCGCCTTGGGTGTCCGTGACCGTCAGCGTCACCCCATAGGTTCCCGGCTCGGTGTAGGTGTGCCGGGCCCTGACGTCGGTTCCCGTGGAACCCTCCCCAAAATCCCACGCCACCCCTGAAATTGTACCGTCGACGTCGGACGATCCGCTGCCGTCGAACACGACCGACAACGGGGCCTCACCCGACTGCGGCGTGAGGATCATCCGGGCGACGGGGACATCATTCATCGGAGCGATCTCGATCGTGACCGTCGCCTCCGGCGAGTCCGCGACCCCGTCCTTCACCTTGAAGGTGAAGGAGTCCGTCCCGGTCGCGTCCGGGTTCGGGGTATACGTCAGCTCCGGGGGCACCCCGGACAGCACCCCAAGGGCCGGCGTCGCAACGATCCCGTAGGTCAGTGGCGAACCCTCGACATCCCGACCCGACAACCGGACCCCGACGGCGCGATCCTCCTCGGTGGTCACCACGATGCCCTCGGCGACCGGGGCGTCATTCATCGGAGCGATCTCGATCGTCACCTCCATCTCCATCGACTCCACCACCCCATCCCCAACCCGGAATGTGAAGGTATCCATCCCGGTCTCATTGAGGTTCGGGGTGTAGGTCAGGTCCGGGGCCGTGCCATGCAACACGCCCCGGGTGGGCGGACGGACGAGGGTGTAGTTCAATTCTGCAGTCTCCGGATCGGAGCCGGTGAGCCGGATCGAGATCGGCGTATCCTCGTCCGTGCTGACGATCTGGGGGAACGCGACCGGCGGGTCGTTGACCGGGACAACCTCGACCGTGACCCACGCTTCCGCGGACTCCCCGACACCATTGGCCGCCTTGAACGCGAAGGTGTCGATGCCGTTGGCGTCGGCATGGGGCGAATAGGTGAGGTGGGGTGGGGTTCCCGTCAGCACGCCCAACTTCGGCGGTGTCACCACCGTGTAGGTCAACACGCCCCCCTCCGCATCCGAGGCGGACAGCGTCACCCCAGTGGCCGTGTCCTCATCGGTGCGGATACTCTGGCCCATCGCGATCGGCGGGGAGGGCGGCACCCCTCCCGAGGTGCCCCGTATGAAGTAGTATCCTACGGACCCATAGCTCGAATAGCCGAGGTGGGCGCCATTCGCCGCCTTGCCGACACCACGCACCGAAAGGGAATAGGTTCCCGCAGGCACCGCGAGCGCCAAAGAGGCTCCGAGCGACTCCGACGGGTTGTCGGCCACCACCAGCGACCCCGAGGCATCGCGGAGCTCGGCCATCAGGTCCACATTCGGACCCACCCTGACCGGAAGAACGGAAACCTTGAGGAAGCCAGCGTCGACATCGAAGACAAAGACATCCACATCGGAACCGCTTTCCAGGACCCCCTCTGAGTCGAGCCTGCCTCCGCCCGGAAGCCGTGTCCCGGTCGCCGACTCATTGCCGTGGTCGTCGGAACGGAGGGAGAGACCATGGTTCTGCATGACGGCGAAGTCGTCTTCCTGGTTGTTGGCGCCCGGGTACTCCCCCCGGCTCCACTGCGACAGGTTCCGGTAGTAGGCAGCGCCCATGATCGGGGCCCATCCGGTCTCCCCCGTTCCGTGGCCCTCATGATAGGTCTCCCACGAGGTTCCATCATGACTGAGCCCCAGGGTGTGACCGGCCTCATGACTGACCGAGTCCGCCACGTACTTCGGCGCGGCGCCGTTCAGTCTCTCAGGGAACACCAGGGCCGGCTGATAGTAGGAATGGGTGACGCCCGAGGCGCTGAACACGCCCACCCACGCCATGCCGCCGTAGTCGCCGAAATAGCTGGCCAGGGGGCTGACCAGAACCCGGGTGCCAAACTCGGCATCCACGGCATCGGTCCGGTGGATCTGATCCTCGCTGGCGAGCTCCGTGGTGACGTCGACATCGAAGGGGGCGTAGTCCTCCGCCACCCTGGACCAGATCTCCTGGATGCGACGCCGCTCCTCGTCGCCGAACGAATCCGGGCGGCCATCGAGGTCGAACGGAGGGGCCAGCAGGTCATGCCCGCTGAAATAATAGGCGTTCCAGATCGTGCCCGAGATGAAATGGCCGTCGAAATCCAGATACACGATGCGCTGTGAACCCGGCCGGCTGTGGAGCCGGAAGGTGTCCTCCAAGGGCACCGGTGAGCCGGCGCCAGAGCCGGCGGAGGGCGGCAGGAGTCCCTGGGGAGCGGGATCCGAATGGAGGAGTCGTCCCCCGGGGTCCACGGACAGCGTGGGATCGACCCGGAATTGAAGTGCCAGCTGGTCCGGACTGCGCCGATGGGCCCGGGCGACTGCCGGGAGACGGGACCCCAGCGCCCGGATCGCTTCCTCGCCCCCCAGGAGGCGGGGTGGCGCCGGAACCAAGGGGGGGGGATTCCCAGCGACCTGGGTCAAACCCAATGCCAGACCGACCCCCAACGCTGCCAGCCAGATGAACACACCCGACCCACCACGCCTGACGGGGCATATCGCCAAGAATCTATGGGACGGGTTCATGGTGGACTGGAGCGGCGGGATGGCCCGGGAGCGGGGCGGGCTGTAACCGTTGATGAATCGCGTGCCTCAATCAACCGACAGATCGAATTCCTGCCCGGGATGATGCCTCCCGGACATCCCGATCCCATCCGAAGAATCCCCTCCCACCGGTTGCAATCCCGAGATCCCAACCGTAATTCTGTCGGCCCTGCCCGACTCCAGTTCGAAGTCAACGACCACTCCATCCGTCCGTCATCGCATCGTGAGACCGCAACGCCATGCCACCGCCGCGCTCCTCGCAGGCCTGATCCTCTCGCCCTCTGGCCTGATGGGCCAAAGCGGGGACCGTGCCGGCGAGGTCCAGAAGGAGGTCGTCCCGGAGGACCGCATCCCACCAGCCCCCCTGCTCACCCCGGAACAGGAAGCCAAGACATTCCGCCTGCCGGACGGTTTTCGGGCCGAGCTCGTCGCCGCCGAGCCCCTCGTCCAGTCCCCCGTCGCCATGCAGTTCGATCCCCAGGGTCGCCTGTGGGTGGTCGAGATGACCGGCTACATGCGGAATCCCGACGGCACCGGGGAGACCGAGCCCAACGGGAGCATCGTCATCCTCACCGACACCGACCACGACGGCCAGATGGACCGCCGCACCGTGTTCCTCGACCATCTTGTGATGCCCCGGACGGTGATGCCGATCGGGGACGGCGCCCTGGTGGCGGAGCCGCCCAGGGTCTGGTTCGCGCGGGACACCAATGGAGATGGCAAGGCCGACGAGAAGACCCTCGTGCTCTCGGACTATGCGACCCAGAACGACCCGACCCTCGGGGCGAAGTCGAACCCGGAACACGCCAGCAACGGGCTGATGTGGGCCCTCGACAACTGGGTCTACTCGGCCAACCACACCCAGCGCTACCGTTGGAAGGGGCACCCCACGAACTGGGTCGCGGAGGACACGATCTTCCGGGGACAGTGGGGACTCACCCAGGACGATGTCGGCCGCCTCTACTACAACTCGAACTCGGATCCGCTCCGGGCCGATCTCGTCCCCAGCGCCTACCTGGCCCGGAATCCGAACCTGCGTGCGGCCGTTGGGGCCAACCAGCAGATCGAGCGCAGCATGAAGACCTTCCCGGCGCGCGTGAACCCCGGGGTCAACCGGGGCTACCAGCCCGGACAGCTCTCGCCCGAGGGACGCCTCGCCTCGTTCACCGGGGCCTGCGGACCCGTGGTCTATCGGGGTGACCAGTTCGGACCGGACTACGTCGGGGATGCCTTCCTCTGCGAACCCACGGGCAATTTTGTGCGACGGGAACTCGTCCAGGGACGCGCCGGGATGCTCACCGCGACCAATGCGCACCCGGAATCGGAGTTCCTGACCTCGACCGACGAGCGGTTCCGTCCGGTGAATCTCGCCAATGGTCCCGATGGCGCCCTCTACGTCGTCGACTTCTACCGCGGTCTGATCCAGCACCGGATCTACCTCACGAGCTACCTGCGCAAGCAGCTGGCGTCCCGGAACCTGTTCCAGCCGGTCGACCAGGGCCGCATCTGGAGAATCGTGCGGACCGATCGTCCGATCGACCGGAACCAGGCCCTCGGGGCCAGGCCGACCACCGACCAGTGGCTCGCACGGGTGTCCCACCCGAACGGATTCTGGCGCGATGCGGCCCAGCGCAACCTGGTCCAGCAGGCGGATCCGACAGCGATCCCGGCCCTGCGCGCGCTGACCCGGGCGGACAAGAACCCCTCGCCACTCGGACGCCTCCAGGCGCTCTGGACCCTGGAGGGCCTCGGGGGCCTGGATCTCCCAACCCTTGAGGGATCCCTTTCCGACAGCGACGGCCGGGTCCGATCCGCCAGCCTCCGTCTGCTGGAACCGTTCCTGACCAGCCCCCATCATCAGGCCAAGGCCAACAACCTGCTCTATCGACAGGCGGGCTTCGTCCCGGCCGAGGAACAGCTCCAGCTGCTGCTGACGCTCGGGCAGCTGAAGACGAAGACGGCGGACGCCGTGATGCGGGCCCTGCTGATGAACAGCGCACCCGATGCGCTGCGTCTCAGCGCGGCACTCAGCGGTCTGGGGGGACGGGAGCTCGAGTTCCTCGACGCCCTGGTCGGGGACCCGAACTGCTCCCAGACCCAGCCGGGACACGTCCAGCTCCTGCAGGGTCTGGCGCAGTGCATCGCCGTCGAGGGGAAGCCGGAACGCATTGAAGATCTGCTGGAGTTGGCGGCCTCGAAGCAGGCCGGGGACTGGCAGCAACTGGCGATGCTCGACGGGCTGCTGACGATTCTTCCCGCCCCGGCCAAGAAGGGACAGGCCGCCCCCCCGGTGAAGCCCATCCACTTTGCGCAGGAACCCCGGGTCTGGACCGAGATGCGGAAGCTGGAGGATCCCGCCGTGAAGGAGCGCCTCGCCAAGGCGGAGCCGCTCATCGCCTGGCCCGGCAAATCAGGTCTGGCTGCGACGCCCGCCACCCGCCCGCTGACGACCGACGAGGAGGCGAGCTTCGCCCGTGGACGGGAACTCTATCCCCTCATCTGCGGCGCCTGCCATCAGCCACACGGCCGCGGCCAGGAAGGTCTGGCACCGCCGCTGGTCGACTCCGAATGGACCACCGGGAACGAGGGGCGCCTGATCCGGATCGGACTCCACGGGGTCCGGGATGCCCTGACCGTGAAGGGCGTGACCTGGAACCTGGCCATGCCGGCCTTCGCCCCTGCCCTGAGCGATGAACAGCTGGCTGACCTCCTGACCTTCATCCGACGGGAATGGGGCCACACGGCCGAACCGGTGAAATCGTCGAGCGTGAAGGCGATCCGGGATCGCCACTCCGAACGCGAGGACGCCTGGACCGAGACCGAGCTGCTCGCGGTGCAGTAGCGGATGGTTCAGCCGCGGACCGGGTTTTCCCACCGGAGTCCCGCAAAACGGGAGAAATCGGCGTCCGTGGAACACAGCACCGCGTTGTGTTCGACCGCGAGTGCCGCAAGGGGGGCATCCATGACGAGGTTTCCGAGCGCGTTTCCGGACCGGAGCATCTCCTGAAAGAGAGTCCAGTGCCCATCGGATGGCCCGAGAATCGTCACACAAGGCTGATCCAGCCAGCTCTGAACCCGTTCGATCGCTTCCTTCAAGGTCAAGGGGCGCTGATGCAGCCGGGGATTGGTGGCGATCCGGATAAAGGCACTCAAAACGGACCAGCTGAGACCCACCGGATCCGAACCGCTCAGTCGGGCATCCCACCACTCGCGGGCAACCCGGTGGTGTTCCGACAGGCTGTCCTCCGCGTAGAGCAGGAGGTTGGCATCCACCAGGATCACGAATGTCGCTCCCCCTCGGCCATTGCGACCAACTCAGCGATGTTGTCATAGCTGAGCCCCTCGCGAAGGCCCATCGGACGCGGTTGGGTTCGGTACGGACGGGCCTTTGGTGGGGCTAGGATCTGGTCCAGACCCACTCGAAGCGCCGCGTTCACAACCTCCTTCACCGGTCGACGAAGCCGGGCCGTTCCCGCCCGGATCTTGGCGGCGACATCCGGGTCGAGCGTCAATGTGGTTCTCAACAAAGCATCATGATGCCTTGCCGTGAGCTGTCAACGCGGCCACGTCCGTAGCCGCGGGCCTTCCGTTCAGGCCAACCCCAGGTTGCGGATCACGCGGGCCGTGGAGTGGGCCTTGTTGAGGGTGTAGAAGTGGACCCCGGGCGCGCCGCCGCGGAGCAGGCCCTCGATCTGCCGGGAGCAGTAGTCCACTCCGAAGTCCGTCACGGCGGCGTCATCATCCCCAAGCTCCTCCAGACGGGACAGGAACGCCTCGGGCAGACGGGCCCCACAGAGCTGGGTGAACTTCTTGGTCTGGTTGCGCGACACGACCGGGAGGAGACCCGGAATGATGGGCACCGTGATCCCGCAGCGCTGGACCAGATGGTCCCGGAAGGCAAAGTAGTCGTCGTTGTCGAAGAACAGCTGGGTCACCACGAAGTCCGCGCCGGCCCGGACCTTGTCGGCCAAGTGTTCCCAGTCGACCTGCTTTCCGCGGGTCTGGGCCACATGACCCTCCGGAAACCCCGCGGTGCCGATGGCAAACCCGCCGAGCTCCTTCAGGAACGCCACCAGCTCCCTGGAATATTCGAAGCCGCCCTCGGTCTTGACCCAGGGACCCGACATCCCGGGAGGATCCCCACGCAGGGCCAGGATGTTCCGAACCCCGCGCCGCCGGGCGTCTTCGATGACGTCCTGCAGCTCCGCCCGCGTCGCGTTCACGCAGGTCAGGTGCATCATCGTGGTGAGGTCGAACTCCTTCTGGATCCGTTCCACGATCGAGATCGTCTTCTCCTTCGTGCTCCCCCCCGCCCCATACGTCACCGAGCAGTAGGACGGATTCACCTTCATCAGCTCCGGAAGCGTGGTGGCGAACAGTGTCCGCTCCCCCTCCTCCGTCTTTGGCGGGAAGAATTCCACCGAGATCGCAGGCTTGCCGGAGGCCGCCGCCTCCACGTGAAGATCATGGATGTCCCGAATCATGTCCCTACCCTGCCCGCACGCACCCCTGTAGGTCAATCATAAAAATCAACGCATCTTGATTGATTGATTTGTCTATTGAAAACGGAGGGTCGACGGGGCGTGGTGTGAATCCCTAGAACGGTGCGACGTTCGCCACCACACCATGACACCCACCGAT
>CAZZKQ010000103.1:0-9482 GCA_964654875.1 uncultured Verrucomicrobiota bacterium
AGCCGGTGGACGAGCACGTCGACCACGTTGGTCTGCGGGTCGAAGCTGTAGTCCCAGACGTGCTCGAGGATCATGGTCTTGGTCACGGTCCGACCCGGATTGCGCATCAGGTACTCGAGCAGGGAGAACTCGCGGGGCTGGAGATCGACCCGCTCGCCCGCCCGGGTGACCTCACGGCTGAGGAGATCGAGGATCAGATCCCCGGCGACCAGCCGGGTCGGCTCCGTCGGTCCCTGGGTCGCACGCCGGATCAGGGCCTGCACCCGGGCCAGGAGTTCCGAGAAGGCGAATGGTTTGGTCAGGTAGTCGTCTCCACCGGCCTGGAGCCCCTTCACCCGGTCGTCGACCGTCGCCCGGGCACTCAGGAAAAGAATGGGGAGCCGGGACCCCTTGGCCCGGAGTCGCTGGACCACGGAGAGGCCTTCCAGCTTGGGCACCATGATGTCGACGACGGCAGCGTCGAAGGTCGTGATCTCTGCAAGACCGAGTCCGGCCTCGCCATCCGCGGCATGGTCGACCGCGAAGCCGCTCTGCTTGAGCCCCTTCACGAGGAACGAGGCGATCTTGGGATCATCTTCAATGACGAGCACTCGCACGGCCCGGAGGCTAGCCCATCCCCACCTCCGCGGACGAGCGAAGTTCTCGGGCGGCGACATTCCCCGTGCCGACCACGTCGGCATCCAAGGGGTCCCCCCCTTGCGTCTCCACCTCCCCCCTCCTTCGACGGTTCCCCCGTCTTCGCAGGCGCCCGCATGGCCAGAGCACCAGGGCACGGCACCCGTCGCCGGCCCCTTGGACACCACCCCGGGGCCGAACGAGGACCCCGGCGAAGTCCTGACAGCCCCGACATGGTCGTGCTTTGCCCTTTGCCATCCGCCCTGCGGTTTTCCTAGCGTTGGTGACCGATGCCGTCCCTACATCGAGCTGTACCGTCCGCTCGTACCCGGTTGCTCGGAGTCCTGGGAGCACCCGTCCGACATTCCGCCTCGCCCGCCATGCACAACGCGGCGCTGGAGACGCTTGGACTCGACTGGACCTACCTCGCCTTCGAGGTCCATCCCGACACCCTCGCCTCGACCCTGCGCGGGGCCCGGGACCTCGGGGTGATCGGGCTCAACCTGACGGTACCCCACAAGCTGCTCGCGGTACCGCTCATGGATGTTCTCGACGACTCCGCCCAGACCTACGGGGCCGTGAACACGGTCATCTACGAGTCCCAGACGTCATCCGGCGACTGGAAGCCGGTGGGACAGCTGCCCGAGATCCGCGGACCGGTCCGGATGCGGGGTGCGAACACCGACGCCGATGCCCTGCTCCGATCGCTGGGCGAGGATCTGGGGATCGAGCCGCGCTCCGCCCGGATCCTGATGCTCGGTGCCGGAGGCGCCGCCCGTGCCGCCGCGCTTCGACTGGCGGACGAAGGGGTCGGCGAGCTGTGGCTGGTCAACCGCACCGCCTCCAAGGCCGAGGAACTCGGTGCCGAGATCCGGCTCCGGAACCCGGCCGTCGAGGTCGGGATCGGCTATCCGCCCGACACCGTCGACTTCGTACTGAATGCCACCTCCCTCGGCATGAAGCCCGGGGATCCCCTGCCCTGGGATCCGGACCGCTTCAGCCTCGATCGGGCGGACGGCGTCTATGACATGGTCTACCGGCCTGCCGAGACGGTCCTGCTCCGCACCGCACGGGAGGCGGGCTGCAGGACCGCGAACGGCCTGGGCATGCTGCTCTACCAGGGGGCCGCCTCCCTCGAACTCTGGACCGGCCAGCCGGCACCTGTGGACGCGATGCGCTCCGCCCTGCTGTCGGAGGTCTACGGGGCATCGCGATGAACCATCGATTTCTCGGCCTCCCGTTCGAATGGTGGTACCCGGTCGTCTGGGGCATCCCGTATCCGATCTGGACCGTCACCTGGACGATCCTCGGTCTGATCGTGGGCAGCTTCCTGAACGTGGTCATCCATCGGATGCCGCGTGAGGAGAGCGTGGTCACGCCGCCCTCACACTGCCCGCACTGCAATCAACGGATCCCGCTGAAGCACAACCTGCCGGTGATCTCCTGGCTGTGGCTGCGCGGACGCTGCCGGTCGTGTTCGGCCCCGATCTCGCCCCGATACCTGGGCGTCGAGGTCCTCACCGGAGGGATCTTCCTGCTCACCTGGCTCGTGTTCGGGGCCCAGCAGCCGGAGGTGGCGCTCGCCCTGAGCCTGCTGTTCGCGGGATTCATCGCGGCGACCTTCATCGACGTGGAACACCTGATCATCCCCGATGAAATCACCCTGGGCGGTGTGGTGGTGGGATTCCTCCTGTCGGCCCTGGCCCCGGGACTCCACGGGGCCGAAACCGCAGCGCAGGGGCTCAAGGCCAGCGGACTCGGCATCGCCGTGGGTGGAGGCGTCGTCTACGCCGTGCTGCGGGGCGGCAAACTGCTGTTCGGACGCCAGCGGGTTGGACTCGAAGGCAACCAGCGCGTGGTCTTCCATGAGTCGGGACTCATCCTTCCGTCCGGGGAGATTCCCTATTGGGAGCTGTTCTACCGACCCTCGGACACCGTGCGATGCCGCGGGAAAAGGATCGAGCTTTCGGACCGCTGCTTCCGCGACCAGTCCGTCGAGGTCCGTCTGGCCGCCACGCCGGCGGAACTGAGGATCGGCGAAGAGCTCCTGCCGGCCGAGGGTGAGCCCTATCTGGCGGTCGAGACCGACCGCATCGACCTTCCCCGGGAGGCGATGGGCTTGGGCGACGTGAAGTTCATGGCCGCGATCGGTGCCTTCCTGGGATGGCAGGCCACTGTGTTCTCCCTGTTCGCCAGTGCCGTTCTGGGGACGGCCATCGCCCTGGTCCTCATCGCACTCGGACGCCAGCAGTGGTCGGGTCGGCTCGGATACGGTCCCTACATCGCCGCCGCGGCCATGATCTGGGTCTTCGGCGGACGCCAGTGGTGGATGGAGTGGTTCAGCTGGCCCCTGAGATGACCGACACCGGGACGGTGGGCAGCCCCGGGAATCTCAGCAACATGGGCAGGTGTTCCACCCAGGGTTGGTTGAGAAAACCAATGACCTGACCCTGAATGCGCCACTGAGGTCCCCCATGACCTGGCCCCGAATCTCTCCGGGACGCGGCGGGGATCGATGGCTGGCCCTCGTCCCTGTCGACGGGCTTCACCTCGGTAGCAGCCTGCCGGGGCGGGTTGATCCCGGAGAGCCCCAGGTACACGCCCAACCTCGGCACATGCCCCCCGGAGGTGTGCCGTGAACCCATCCCAACAGAACGCCATCCCCTCAGCAAAGGGCGCCACGATTGGGCTCTGAGAACAACACCACGTCTGAACCATCGATGTTGGGGCGGACTCCACAAATGGGGCCCTTGTGAACAACTTACCCCCACTAATGGTAGGTTTGCCCTTGCGCGGTCCAGAGGGGACTCCTTCAATTTCCCCGGATGTACCTCAAAAACCTGACCGTTCTCGGGTTCAAGTCGTTTGCCGACAAGACCTCCCTGAACTTCCAACCCGGAATGACCGCCATTGTCGGTCCTAATGGTTGCGGCAAGTCCAACGTGAGTGACGCGATCCGTTGGGTGCTGGGCGAGCAGTCGGCCAAGGCGCTGCGCGGTGGGGAGATGGCGGACGTCATCTTCAATGGCACGGACGGTCGGAAGCCGCTGGGGATGGCGGAGGTCAGCCTGACGCTCGGGGATGTCGACACCGACTATCTCAAGGCGGCCGGAGTCCCGGTCGAGTTCAACGAAGTGACGGTGACCCGACGGGTGTTCCGGGATGGCGGATCGGAATATTTCATCAACAAGGTGGGGTGCCGTCTCCGGGACATCCAGCAGCTCTTCGCCGGCACCGGCGTGGGCAAGACGAGCTACTCGATCATGGCCCAGGGCAACATCACCCAGATCCTGTCGAGCAAGCCCGACGATCGCCGGCTGGTCTTCGAGGAGGCCGCCGGGATCACGCGGTTCAAGCAGCAGAAGCGGGAGGCGCTGCGGAAGCTGGAGACAACCGACCAGAACCTGCTGCGGGTCGAGGACCTGATCCGGGAGGTGAAGCGACAGATCGGCTCCCTTCAACGGCAGGCCGGGAAGGCCCGCCGATACCAGGCGATTGCCAGCGAACTCCAGCTGCTCGAAACCCAGCTGGCCCGTCACCAGTACGACGTGCTCCAGGAGGAGATCCAGACCCGGGAGGCCGAGCTGGCCAGGACCAAGCTCGACTTCGAGGTGGGCCAGGAGACCCTGCTCCGGCTCGAGGACGAGGTCCTTCAGCTGCGGCAGGAGCTGTCCTCCCTGGAGCAGACCATCTCCGGACGCCAGCAGCAGGGACTGGAGCTGAAGTCGGAGTCGGACCGGCACGGACACAAGATCGAGTTCAACCGACAGCGTCTGGAGGAGCTCAAGGAGCAGAATGCGCGCGCGCTCCATGACATCACCCAGGCGGAGGAGCGGCGCGAGATCGCCACCCGGGAGCTGGAGATGATCGAGGAGCGGGTCATCGAGGCCCAGGAGAAGGTCCAGTCCCTCCGGTCCGCCCTCCAGGAGAAGCAGCTGGCCCTCGCCTCCTCCGAGCGGTTGGTCGCCGACAAGCAGGAACTGCTCCGCCAGGCACAGTCCCGGGCCTTCTCCTCGGCCCAGCAGCTGAGCCGGACCCGCAACGAACTCAACCAGCTCGACCTCCAGAAGCAGGGCAATACGGTCCGTCTGGAGAAGCTCCACGCCGAGAAGGCCTCCCTCGGGGAGGAGAGCCTCCGTCTCGAGGCGCGCCTCGGGGAGTTCAAGGCCCAGGTCGAGACCGAGCGGCTCCAGGTCCAGACCAGCCGCGGCACCCTCGAGGAGCGCCAGGCCCGGCTCAGGGAGCTCCAGCGCGAGATCTCCGAGGCCCAGTCGGCCCTCGACACCCTCCTCAACCAGCAGGCCGGACTCCGGAGCCGACTCCATGTCCTCGAACAGCTCGACACCCAGCACGAGGGCTTCAGCGCCGGCGCCCTCGCCGCACTCAAGCAGTCCGAGCATGTCCTCGGCTCCCTCGCCGACCGCATCCGGGTCCCAAAGGAGCACGTCATCGCGATCGAGGCCGCCCTCGGCCTCAACCTCCAACTGGTCCTCACCGCCCAACCCGGCCAGGCCCAGCAGATCCTGAACGGGCTCCGGGACAATCGCCGAGGCCGGGCCAGCATCGCGGCCCTGTCCCTGCTCGCCGGCGATACCGGAGTGTCCGATCCGTCGGCCCCGGGCGACGAATCCCTACCCGGGACCCCAGCCCTCGATTGCGTGGAGGCAGACGAACCCGTGCAGCCCCTCCTCCGGGCCCTGCTGCGGAACACCCGCATCGTGGCGGACCTCGACGCCGCACACGCCGCCTTCACCGCCTCGCGTGGACGGCACGACTACGTCACCCAGACGGGTGATCTTCTGACCCGGAATGGCGTCTTCACGGGCGGAGCCTCGACGGCTTCGGGCCAGGCCCCGGCCAGCATCCTGGGCCGGAAGAACCAGATCGCCGAGCTCCAGGCCCAGCTCGCTGGACTCTCGGAACAGGTCCAGGAGGCCAGCCGACGCAAGGGCGAGCTGCAGTCGGAACAGACCACCCTCCAGGCCAGCCTTGAGGAGGCCCGGACCGAGCTGCGTCAGGTGGAGGTCACGATCGCCTCCCGCGAGGGCGAGTTCCGGGCCCTCGAGGGCTCCCGCCGCGCGCTGCACCAGAAGCTCGAGACGATCGGACACGAGCTCGAGACCCTCACGGCCCACGAGGCCGAGGGCAACGAGCGACGCCAGGCCCTCGCGGCACAGAGCCAGGAGGCCGAGCTGGCCGAGGCCGAGGCCGCGGCCCAGGTGAACCTCTACTCGGCCGAGCTCGAGGAGAGTCGACAGGGTCGCGACACCGCCAACCAGGCCGTCTCCGAATCCCGCGTGTCCCTCGCCACCGAGGAACAGCTCCTGGCCAGCCACGGACGTCAGCGTCCGCCCCTGCAGTCCCGCATCCAGGAGCTCGCCACCCTCGTCCAGCGTCTCCGCCAGGAGATGTCGCAGTTCGAAGACCGACGCGGGAACTTCGAGGCCGGCATCGCCGAGAGCGAGCGCGAGATCCAACGCCTCGCCCAGGAGCGCGAGGTCGTGACGATCCAGCTCACCGAACTCGCCGGGGAGAAGCGGTTCCAGGAGGGGGAGATCCAGAGCCGTGAGGAACAGCTCCGGGAACGTCGCCAGCAGACCACCGGACTGCAGGCACGACGCGGTCAGCTCGAGGTCGAACTCGCCCAACGGACCATGGCCGTCACCCACCTCCGGGAACGGATCGAGTCCAAGTACCAGACGCCCATCGATTCCATCCGCAGCGAGGCGATCCGGATCACCCTGGCCGACGAGGGTCCGGCCAAGGTCGAGACGGTCTCGCTCGAGGACATGGCCGCCGCGGGGCTGACGACCGACTGGGATGCGGTCGCGACCCAGGTCACGGCCCTCCAGAAGCGCCTCGACGACATCGGCCCCGTCAACCTCGTCGCGATCGAGGAGTACGAGGAGACCGAACAGCGCCACACCTTCCTCACAACCCAGTACGACGACCTCGTGAAGGCGAAGCAGGAGCTCGTCGAGGTCATCAACCGGATCAACGGCGAGACCAAGACGATGTTCCTCGAGACCTTCCAGAAGATCCGGGAGAACTTCAGCCAGATGTTCGTCGAGCTGTTCGGGGGCGGGAAGGCCGACCTCGTCCTGGCCGAGGGGGAGGATCCGCTGGAGGCGGGCATCGACATCATGGCCCGTCCGCCGGGCAAACAGCTGCAGTCGATCACGCTGCTGTCGGGCGGCGAGCAGACCATGACCGCGGTCGCTCTGTTGTTCTCGATCTACCAGGTGAAGCCCTCCCCGTTCTGCGTGCTCGACGAGCTCGATGCCCCGCTGGACGAGTCGAACATCAACCGCTTCGTGCGGGTGCTGCAGCGGTTCCTCAACCAGAGCCAGTTCGTCGTGATCACCCACAACAAGCGCACCATCTCGATGGCGGGCGTCCTGTATGGCGTGACGATGCAGGAGCAGGGCGTGAGCCGGATCGTGTCGGTGAAGTTCGAACGCGAGCAGAACCGTCTCGCCCAGACCGCCGCGGCAGAGACCGCCGACGACACCCCGGCACCGGCGTCGGTGACCTCGACCGAGACTCCCGAAGAGGCCGAGGTGGTCCTGGTCAAGTGAGTCCGAGAACGCGTCCCCCCACCTTCCCGGGGTGACCGTCGCGACGGATCCCGCAGACGACATGAAACCCTCACCCATCCTTCCGGGATCCACCCTGGGTGTCCTCGGGAGCGGACAGCTCGGGCGGATGTTCGCGCTGTCGGCCCGCCAGATGGGCTATCGGATCCACGTGTACTCCCCGGAGTCCGACACGCCCGCGGGGCAGATCGCCGACCTCGAGGTCACCGCGCCCTATGACGACCTCGACCGTGTCCGCGCATTCGCCGAGGGGGTGCAGGTCGTCACGTTCGAGTTCGAGAACGTCCCCAGCGACACCAGTCGCGCCTGCGCGGAACGGATACCGGTGCGACCCGATGGCGAGGTGTTGCACACCACCCAGAACCGGCTCAGGGAGAAGACGTTCCTCGCGAGGCACGGCTTCCCGGTCACGGCATTCCGCCGGATCGGATCCCTGGCGGATCTGGAGCAGGCGGCAACGGATCTGGGTCTGCCGGCCATTCTCAAGACGGCAAGCTTTGGATACGACGGCAAGGGTCAGCAGCGGATCACCACCCGGGAGCAGCTGCCGACGGCCTATGAGGGGCTGGGGGGAACCGAGGGCATCCTGGAGGCCCAGGTGGACTTCGGGATGGAGGTCAGCGTCGTCGCTGCCCGGACGCTCGATGGCCGTTTCGCCGCCTTCCCGGTCTTCGAGAACGCCCACAGCCACCACATCCTCGACATCACGGTGTCGCCCGCCCGGATCCCACCCGCCCTGGCCTGGCAGGCCGAGGTGCTGGCGCAGGGCATCCTCGAGGCCCTAGGGGTCGTGGGACTGCTGACGGTCGAGTTGTTCGTGACGCGGGACGGCCGCCTCCTGGTCAACGAGCTGGCGCCCCGCACCCACAACTCGGGCCACCTCACCCTGGATGCCTGTCCCACCAGCCAGTTCGAACAGCAGGTCCGGGCGGTCTGCGGGCTGCCGTTGGGCGATGTCACACTCCCCCAGCCCGCCGCGATGGCCAACCTGCTGGGCGACGTGTGGCTCGGCGCCGGCGGGACACCCCGGTGGACTGCGGCGCTCGAGGATCCCTCGATCCGGCTCCACCTCTACGGCAAGGCCGAGCCGCGCCGGGGTCGAAAGATGGGACATCTGACCGCGGTGGCCGACACGGTCGAGGAGGCGATCGCGCGCGTCCGGAGGGCCCGGGGACGCCTCGTCGAGGGCTGACGGGACGTCCTTGGACGGGGTCAGTAGACCTTCCGCAGGTGGCTGGGCAGCACGCCCAGCTCGGCGCGGTATTTGGCCACGGTGCGGCGAGCGATCATGGTACCCTGCGCCTTGAGACGGGACACCAGCTCCTCGTCGGACAGCGGTGCCGACTTCGACTCGTTGGCGATCAGCTCGGCCAGGGCGGTCTTGACGCTCTTGTTCGAGACCTGTTCCCCGCTGGCGGTCGCAAGGCCCGAGGTGAAGAAGTACTTCATCTCGAACACGCCCTGAGGCGTGCTCATGTACTTGCCGGAGACCGCGCGGCTGACGGTGGTCTCATGGACTCCGACCGTCTCGGCCAGCTGGAGCATCGTCATGGGCCGCAGGTGGGCAACCCCCTTCTCCATGAAGTCCTGCTGCCGCTTCACGATCTCGCGCGCGATGTTGAGGATCGTGGACTGCCGCTGGTGGATGCTCTTGATGAGGAACTTGCCGCTCTTGATCCGCTCACGGATGTATTCGCGGACCTCTGAGGACGTCTCGGCCTGCGAGAGGAGATCCTTGTAGGTGTTGCTGATCCGGACGGTCGGCACCAGGTCATTGACCACGTTGGCCACCCAGCCGCCATCCTCACCGCGGCTGACGACGACCTCGGGCACGACATAGTGGTCGGGCTCCGGCGAGAACTTGCGTCCGGGTCGAGGGTCGAGCCTCGCGATGTTGGCGGCGAGCTTCTGGGCCTCCGCGGCCGTGATGCCGAGATGGCGGGCGATCTCCGGGAACTTGCGCTTGCCGAGGGCCTCCATGTGGTCCCTCAGGACCCGGTATTCCGGTGTGCCGGTGCACCGGATCCGCTCCAGCTGGAGCATGAGGCATTGACGGAGGTCGATGGCCCCCACGCCGGCCGGCTCGAACGACTGGACGAGCTTCACCGCCTCCTCGAGGTCGGCAACCGGGATGCCGGTGGACATCGACAGCTCGGAGACGCTGGAGCGGAGGTAGCCGTTGTCGTCGACATTCCCGACCACCAGTTCGGCCACCTGCCGCTCGAAGTCGCCAAGGTCGGTCGAGCGGACCTGGTCCATGAGCTCCTCCTG
>CAZZKQ010000104.1:0-9477 GCA_964654875.1 uncultured Verrucomicrobiota bacterium
CTTCCCGCACAGATCGCCGGGATGATCAAGGAGCGGAGGCTGCTTGGGTACAAGGACTGACCCGCGAAGGCGCGCCAACGATTGACCGGGACAGGTCGGCAAGGGTGACGATCGACGATTTGGCCTCGGCGGGCCCATTGATCTCCCGGAGAGCCTGGCTCACCACGCTGCGCTCGGGGTCGGGAGTGGTGGCGAGATCTGATCCAGAACCGCACCTCAGGGCCTGGAGGACGTCCCGGACTGAGATCTGGTCAATCGGCCTCGAGGGCAGATACGACACTTCCGCACCCCGTGTCTCGGTGATGAGCTGGGCCTGACTGACGAGGCGCAGGAGCTCCTTGGTGAGGTTCGGGGGGATGCCGAGGTCCTCCGACAGTCTGGTGGCGGTTGCGGCGGGATGGCCGAGGGTGAACTCCCCGGCGATGCGGGTCATGAGCCGGAGTCCCGCGAATTCCCGGGCCTGCTGGTGCACGCGGCCTGCCACCCGCTCCTGGAGATAGGCCCTCCGGTTCTGGTACACATAGGCCACCTGGGCTCCGAGCAGGACGATCATCCAGGTGAAGTAGACGCCGACCAGGAAGAGGGGCAGGGCTCCGAGGCTGCCGTAGATCGCATTGTAGGTCAGGACCTTGGAGTGGTAGAGGGACGACAGCTGGTTGTTCAGGGTCCAGAGCGCCGAGGCAAAGGCGCCTCCGACGAGCGCAGCGCCCCATTGGACCCGCGTGTTGGGCATCCAGAGATAGAGGGCTCCGAAGGCGAGGGCCATCAGTGCGGGGGAGATGAAGATGGTCAGTGAGAGGATCCACTGGCCGATCATGTGACCCTGGAGGGCGGAGCTGTGATCTGCGACGAGGGAGAGGATCTTGGCACCCTTGGTCACCAGGAGCACCGCGGGCCCGAGCGTGATCACCGCCCAGTAGAAGACGATGCTCATCAGCATCGATCGTCCCTTCGGCACACCCCAGATGTCGTTGAAAGCGACCTCGATGGTCCGGAGCAGGCCGATGGCGACCACGATGAGTCCTGCCGCGGCCGTGGCGGTGATGCCGCCCAGGTGGATGCGCTCGACGAAGCCGACGATCTTGTCGGCCACCTCCGCCCGCTGGGCCTGCCCCCCTTCTCCGGAAAGGCCGAGGGTGGGCGCGGCGCGGATGACCCCCTCTTCGATCCAGGCCATGAGGGTTGCCCGACGTTCCCCATCCTTCCGCGGCAGGAAGAGCGTCGCAACGCTCAACGAGATGGCGAGCAATGGCACGAGGGCCAGGAGTGTCGTGTAGGCGAGTGAAGCGGCACGGACAGGGCCCCGGTTCCTGAGAAACATCTGGCCGACCAGGATCCAGAAGTGGGCGAACCGCTGGGACCAGCCCAACCGACCCTCCGCCTCGGCGACGGCATCGTCGTTGATCAGGGTCTGGACCTGTTCCTGGAAGCGGTTCAGGGGGCTGTTCTGGCGCGGTTCGGGCTGGTCCATGGCAGGGAGGGTATTGCGCGGGACTGGAGCTTCAACGTCCAACCTGACAACCTGACCCCATGCAGATCCCCTGTTCCATCGTGACGATTTCCGATCGTGCCTTCCGGGGCGAATACGAGGATCTGGGGGGGCCGGCGCTCCGCGAGGAGGCGCACCGTCTGGGGTGGCGGGTGGTCGGCGAGTCGCTGGTGCCGGACGACATCCGTCAGATCCAGAGGGCCATCCGGGAGCAGATCGCGCGGGGTGCCCAGCTGGTGCTGACCACGGGAGGCACGGGCGTGGCTCCGAGGGATGTGACCCCGGAGGCGGTCCTCGAGATCGCCGACCGCGAGATCCCCGGGTTCGGGGAGGCGATGCGGATGAAGTCCTTGGCCATTACGCCCAATGCCATCCTGTCGAGGGGCCTCGCCGCATCGGTCGATCGCACCCTTGTGATCTGTCTTCCAGGAAAGCCGGCTGGCGCTGTCGAGTGTCTGGGATTCGTGGTCGGTGCCGTTCCCCATTGCGTCAAGGTGCTCCAGCAGGTCCCGACCAGCTGTTGAGGATTGCCCCAGTGGACTCTTCCGCCTCCGTCACCGCGGTAACTCCTCGAGCATCGCGGTCACCAGCTGGGCCGCCCGTTGGATCGGAGATGGGCCGGGTGGGGTCTTCATGGGTGGCTCGCCAGCCAGGCCCGAGATCGACCGGACAGCGATGAACGGAACCCGGTTCGCCCAGCAGACCTGGGCGATGGCGGCGGATTCCAGGTCGACCACCTCGGCCCGCCATGCGCTGAAGAGCCAGGCCCGGTAGTCCCGGTTGGCGACGAACAGAGGACCGCTGACTCCTATGCCCGATGTCGGGAACCTCGGACCCGATGGGGAGTTGGTCGTCGACAGGAGGGAAGCCGCCTTGGTGGCCGCCATGCGGAGTCCCGGATCGACGGGGAATCGCGGAACCGGTTCGGCACCTCGGCTGCCGGACCGCGTCACAGTCACGGTCTCGGGAAAGATCATGCCGTAATTCGGGATCCCTGAGGCGCTGCGCGTCACTTCCCAGCCCCCTTCGGCCGTGGGATTGACCACTGCAGCTTCGGTGTGGTGGGACCACGCCTCGGGAACGATCACATCCCCAGGCACCCGGCTTGGATTCACGCCGCCCGCCTCACCCATCACGATCACATGGGTGATCGGGTATCGATCGAGGGCGGCCTGTGTGACCATGGCTGCGTTGACCACACTCATCCCACAGGGCAGTAGGACGCAGGCGCGACCCGCTATGGTGGCGTGCCGGAAGGGAATGCCGTTGTGGAACTCGACGGAACCACCGCGGTGCCGGTTCCCAGCAGCGGTTTGGACCTCGATCGGACCACCCCGGTACCGGGAGCCTGCGACGGTCTCCAGGCTCGCCAGCTCCGGCTCGGTCGGGGCGATGATCGCATACAGCGCCTGACGAGCCGTCATCCTCTGGCCCGGTGACAGGGGCCGCTTGGAACAGCCGACGAGCAGGGCGAGTCCGGCCAGCAGAACCGGCTGCAACGTTCGGTAGCAGGAGTGGAGTGGGGGATTCATCGGGTCATCCATTGGACCACGAACAACAGGGTCAGGATCCAGGAGAGGGGTCGGATCTGTCGAACCCGTCCGGTGCCCAGCAAGAGGCCAACGTGGACCACGAAGCCGAGCGCAAGGCCTTCCGCGATGCTGAACGTGAGCGGCATGGCAAGGACCGTGACCCCGACCGGAATCGCCTTGCTGAGATCCTCGAGGTCGAGGTGGCGCAGTCCCTGCATCATGAAGATACCGACGACAACCAGCACCGGCGCCGTGGCAGCCGCCGGGACGATGCCGATCAGCGGACCGAGGAAGAGTGACATCAGGAAACACCCTGAGACCGCCATCGCGGTGAGCCCCGTGCGCCCCCCCGATTCGATGCCAGCCGCCGATTCGATGTAACTCGTGACAGTGCTCGTGCCGAGGGCCGAGCCGACGATGGCGGCACCCGCGTCGGCGGTCAGGACCCGGCCGAGCCGGGGCATGTTGCCGCTCTCATCGAGGTATCCGGCCCTCTGGCCCAGGCCGATGAGGGTTCCGAGATTGTCGAAGACATCAAGGAACAGGAGAGTCAGGACAAGCGGCAGCGCCTGGCGCCAGTGGTTCCAGAACCAGTTGAGGTCGAACTTCAGAAAGAGCGGCGACAACGACGGCGGCCAGGAGATCCAGCGTCCGGAGTCCGGAAGACGCGTCAGGCTCCCGGACCCAGAGGCGTTGGGGATCCAGAATCCAGCCACCGTAATCGCGAGAAGGGTCAGAAACAGGGCTCCCGGAATGCGTCGATGGCACAGAATTCCGGCAAGGATGATGCCGGCGATCACCGCGAGGGCTGCCGGATGTCGGAGGTTGCCCAGCGTGACGAGGGTGGCGTCATTGTGAACGACGATGCCGCCGTTCTGAAGTCCGATGAAGGCGATGAAGAGCCCGATGCCAGCGCTGATGGCCACCTTGAGCTCATGCGGGAGGGAACGGACCAGGCTGGCCCGAAGCCCCGTGATGGTCAGCAGCAGGAACAGGATCCCACTGTAGAAGACGATGCCGAGTGCGGCGGGCCATGGAATCCCGGCACCGCGGACGAGGGTGAACGTGAAGAAGGCATTCAGTCCCATGCCGGGGGCGACGGCGAACGGGTAGTTGGTCAGGAGCGCCATCAGTGCCGTGATCAGGGCCGAGGCCAGTGCCGTGGCCGTGATGAGGGCACTCCGATCCATGCCGGTGCCATCCGACAGGATGGCCGGGTTCACGACGAGGATATAGGCCATCGCCGCGAATGTGGTCATCCCGGCGACGAGTTCCCGTCGGGCCGTGGTGCCGTTGGACCGCAGTCCGAAAAGCCGCTCCAGCATCGCTTCCAGTCAAGGCGATCCGTGCCGACTTGGGAAGTGTCCAGAGGGTTTGGGGGGCGGTGTGCATCCAGCGGCGGGCCAGGCGGGGACCCCACCGTGAATCGACGCCGGATTGACAACCCGCAATCCATTTCAAACTGTATGGGTGCCACAATACTGTTCCCATGAAATTCCCCGTTCTACCCCCCGTGCGCGGCACCGCCGCCAGGACCGGTTTTACACTGATCGAGCTTCTGGTGGTGATTGCCATCATCGCGATCCTTGCAGGAATGCTGCTGCCGGCCCTCGGGAAGGCGAAGTCGAAGGCCCAGGGCATCACCTGCATGAACAACGGCAAGCAGCTGATGCTGGCCTGGAAGCTGTATGCCTCCGAGAACAACGATGTAACCCCGGCCGCCCAGAACCTGGCCTCGAACCCCTACCGGCGTCAGAACTGGTGCGAGGGCGACATCACGGACTACAGCAACCGGAACAACACCAACATCAACGTCATCACGAATGGCCCGCTCTACCGCTTCTCGGGCGGCTCTCTCCAGATCTACAAGTGCCCCGCCGACCGCTCCGCCACGGGCCCACTGAAGGGATTCAAGGGAACGCCTCGGATCCGGAGCATCTCGATGAGCCAGGTCTTCGGAAATGGCGAGTGGCTCGACAAGGCCTTCAACGTCAATCAGACCCGGTGGAGGACCTATGCCAAGGAGAGCGAGATCGTGTCGCCATCCAAGACCTGGGTCTTCGTGGATGAGCATCCGGACAGCATCAACGACGCCGCCTTTGCCAATGCCTGCACCGGCGCCGAGGCGCCGACCGGGACGAGTGGCCAGATTATCGACATGCCCTCATCCACCCACAACGGGGCCTGCGGATTCGCCTTCTCCGATGGCCATTCCGAGATCCACCGCTGGGTCGGGTCCACCATCAAGCCGCCGACCAAGTACATGTCGGGGGGTGTCGCCCTGAACGTGGCGGCCAAGAACTCCCAGCCGGACGTGTACTGGATGCAGGAGAACACCACGGCCCGCCGGTAGCCGGACCTGATTCCTGCAGGGCTTATCGAGGGGATGCCGCGGTTCGCCGCGGCATCCTCCTTTTGGGGAGGATCCAAGGGTGCCTCGGTGTCGCCCGCGGGCCTCCGCCCCCCCCAACCGACCTCACGACAACCGCAAGGGTTGACACCCTCGGGTTCACGGTTGTTTCCTCGGGACGGATTTGAGTCCCGGATCCCGGATCCCTCCCACCCATGAATTCCCCCGTCTCCACCTCCTCCCAGAGCCGCACCGTCCGTTCGGCGTTCACGCTGATCGAGCTGCTCGTCGTCATCGCCATCATCGCAATTCTCGCCGGCATGCTGTTGCCGGCGCTGGGCAAGGCGAAGACCAAGGCCCAGGGCATTGCCTGCATGAACAACGGCAAGCAGCTCATGCTGGCCTGGAAGCTGTATTCGGGAGATTTCAACGATCTGCTTGTCGCCTCGCTGAACATGCCTGCCGCAGATCGGCGGGTCATCTGGATCGATGGCAGCCTCGACTTCACCAGTCGTGACAATACCAACAATCGGTACATCACCAACGGTCCGCTGTTCAAATACGGCGGCAGCTCATTCTCCATCTACAAGTGCCCTGCCGACCGCGCCGCCGTCGGACAGATCGCGCGCGCCAGGTTCACCCCGCGCATCCGCAGCATCTCGATGAGCCAGGTCTTCGACTTCGGTGGATGGCTCCCCGCGACCAAGTACCGGCTGTACGCGAAGGATTCCGACATCGTGAACCCGGCCAACACATTCGTCTTCTTGGACGAGCATTCCGACAGCATCAATGACGCCGCCTTCGCGGTGCAGATGGTCGAGGACGCCGACAAGTCCGGGAACATCATCGACATGCCGGCGTCCTATCACAACGGGGCGGCCGGGTTCTCGTTCGCCGATGGCCACTCCGAGGTCCATCGCTGGATCGGCAGCGCCATCAAGCCCGGCGTGAAGTACAACGGATCGGTCGCCCTGAACGTCCCGGCGAGGGACTCGCTGGTGGACGCCAAGTGGATGTCGAAGAACTGCACGGTCCGGAAGTGATGGGCATCCCGTCCGTCCGCGGGATCCCTGGGGCGGTCTGCAATCCCCAGTTCTAGGGATGGTGGCGGATCGCCGGATCCTGGCAGGCTCCGGGATTGATGACCGTCCACCACCGCACCGAAGGGTCAACCCGAGGCGTTGGCCTCCTCGAGCTGTTGGCCACCCTGGCCATTCTTGCCGCCGTTGCCGCGCTTACACTGCCGGCGTTGGCCCAGACCCGGACCCGGATCACCGGGATCGGGTGCCTCGGGAATCTGCGGCAATGGGGATTGGCCACCCACCTCTGGGCAGCCGACCACGACGATCGGCTGCCCAAGGACGGGGCACCCAACGGGCGCTCCCTCGAGGAGGGCTGGTATGTCGACCTCCCCAGGGTTCTGGGCATCCCCGCCTACCGAGACAGTCCGTGGCGGACCAACCCCGGTATCCGCCTTCCCGACAGTCCCTGGATCTGCCCCTCCAATCGACGCAGGAGCAATTCCAACAACCTCTTCCACTACTGCCTGAACCAGCACGTCAATGGTTCCGGGCGTGGCAACCAGGTGGCGCTGTCGACCATCCCATCCCCCGCAGAGACCGTCTGGCTGTTCGACAACGGTCGACTTGCCGCCGTGGCGGGTCCCAACAACGTCCATACCAACCTCCATCAACAGGGGGCCCAGATCCTCTTCCTCGATGGCCATGCGCGCCGGGTGCCGAACCGGATCTACTGGGACTTCGACTCGGCCCATGGACGGTGGACGGCACAGGGACTGGTCTGGTCGCCCGATGGGACCGGACCCTCTTCCGGAGCCGGTGACCCCAGTCCGATGCCGACATTGGGCGAGAACCCGGCATTGACGATCCACAACGCTGTCGCAGCGTCCGGGTCGTGACCGATCCCATCCTCATCGCCCGGGGCCTCTCAAGGACCTATGGCACCGCCGGGGGCGGCCTCACCGTCCTCCGGGAGGTCGGGTTCGAGCTCTGCATGGGGGATTCCCTCGCCATCGTGGGATCCAGCGGCAGCGGCAAGACCACGCTTCTGGGACTCTGTGCAGGTCTTGACCGTCCAACGGATGGCGAGGTGATCCTCGCCGGGAACCCGCTCGGCAACCTCGACGAGGATGCCCGCGCCCGCCTTCGGAACGAGCACGTGGGGTTCATCTTCCAGAACTTCCAGCTCCTGCCCACGCTGACCGCGCTCGAGAACGTCCTGGTGCCTGCCGAGCTTGCAGGGTCCAAGACAGCCCCGGTCCGGGGATGCGAACTCCTCCACCAGGTCGGCCTTGGCGACCGCCTGAACCACTACCCGGCGCAGCTCAGCGGGGGGGAGCAGCAGCGGGTCGCCCTCGCCCGTGCCTTCATCAACCGGCCCCGGCTGCTGCTGGCCGACGAGCCGACCGGGAACCTCGACGCCGACACCGCCCGGCACATCGTCGACATGATCTTCGACCTCAACCAGTCGGCCGGGACCGCCCTCGTGCTCGTCACCCATGACCCGGAGCTGGCGGCGCGATGCCGTCGACAGCTTCGGCTCAAGGGGGGGAGGGTCGTCTCACTGGAGACCCATCCCGGATCCGGACCCCGTTGAGACGGGTGACGGTGCGTCAGGTGCGACCCATTCCCGGACCCAGGATCTGCTTCAGCGCGGTGACCGCCCGATGGTTCTCCTCGGGTGTGCCCACCGAGACCCGCAGCCACGCCGGCAGGCCGTAGCCCCCCATGGGACGGGTGATCACTCCAAGTCGCTGGAGCTCGGAGAAGCACTTTGCTCCGTCCCCGACCTTCACCAGCACGAAATTGGCGTGGCTGTGCTGGAACTCGAGCCCCATCTGGAGGAACGCCGCATGCAGGTAATCCAAACCCTGCCGGTTGGTCGCACGGGTGCGGGCCAGGTGGTCGGCATCCTCAAGCGCAGCGATGGCACCCGCCTGGGCGATGGAGTTGATGTTGAACGGCTGCCGAACCTTCTCGAGCGCGGCGATCAGGTCGGGATGCCCGATGCCATAGCCAAGACGCAACCCTGCGAGGCCGAAGATCTTCGAGAAGGTCCTCATCAACAGCAGGTTCGGATGGGTGCCTCCGCGGACCAGGGCCAGGCAGTCCGCCGGATCCTCCAGGAACTCCACATAGGCCTCGTCCATCACCACCAACACCTCCGGGGGCACCGCCGCAAGGAGCTCCGAGATCTCGGCGTGGGAGGAGAGGGTCCCTGTGGGGTTGTTGGGATTGGCGAGGAACAGCACCCGTGTCCGGGGGGTGATGGCTCGGATCATCCCCGGGATGTCGGCACCCAGACCCCGGGCCGGAACCGTCACCAGCCGGGCCCCGAAAAGCGCGGTCACAATGCCATAGATCGCGAAGGCGTATTCGGAGACCACCACCTCGACCTCCGGATTCATGAAGGCGTGGCCCACGAACTCGATGATCTCGTTCGACCCGTTGCCCAGGATGAGATGCCCGGGTTCCACGGAGAGCTTCTCGGCGAGGCGGCGCTTCAGCTGGAAGGCGCTGCCATCGGGATACAGGTGAAGATGCCTCAGGACCTGTTCCATCGCCGCGAGGGCGCGAGGGGAGGGGCCGAGAGGATTCTCGTTCGAGGCGAGCTTGATGATGCCGTGCGGATCCAGTCCATGTTCCCGGGCCACCTCCTCGATGGGGCGCCCTGGAACGTAGACCGGGAGTTGGGAGATCTGGGGGTTCAGCGGCGGCAGCTTCATGCCCGAGAAGTCTGGCCCGGGATCGTTCTGAATTCGAGCGGAGTTCGTCGGTCCAAACCCAGGCGGTTGGCTATTGAGGCCCTCGCCGGACCCGGGGCACCTTCGTGACGTGGCACTCGTCCGGATCCTGATCGATGGCTACAGCCTGCTGCATGCCTGGACCGACCTCGCGCCGGGATCCTCCCGGTTCTCGGCGGCGGCCCGGGATGCTCTGATCCGGAAGCTGACGGTGTATCGGGACTCCACCCATACACCGATCACCGTGTTCTTCGATGGTGCGTCGGCCCCGCCCGGGACACCCAAGCCCGTCTCGACTCCCGACCTCGAGATCCTCTACTCTCAGACCGGGCAGACGGCGGAC
>CAZZKQ010000105.1:0-9462 GCA_964654875.1 uncultured Verrucomicrobiota bacterium
GGGTGAACCTCATGCCCTGCACCGCCAACCGGTCGATGTTGGGCGTATGCACATCCGACTTGCGATAGGCGGAGACATCCCCAATGCCGTGATCATCCGTCAGGATCACGAGGAAGTTCGGGCGCACTGGGCCTCCGGCCAACACCGACGGCCACACCCAGCACAAGAGGATCGCCAGCCCAAGGTAGAACTCCCTTAAGACACGACGTCCTCTGTTCCCGATAGCCAGGGTGTCTTTGGTGGTGGAACCCATGGCAGGACCAACGGTCACCAGACGCCCAACGCTTCCAACTGACAGGTTGCCGCCTCGGCCCAACCCCGGTTCGCGGCAGGACTCGCGGGGCTGGGGTGCAGGACCTGGCCGATTCGAGGTGCCTCGGCATTGCCGACCACCCTGCGGGCCCTCTCGGCGGCAAACCCACCGATTCCGATCACCCACTCGGGACGCAACGCCCCAAGGACTGCCCTCAGGTGGAGATCACAGGCTGCCTCAAGAGGTTCACGCTCCAACGCGGGAAGGTGGTCCGGCGTGATGTTGGCACCGGAGTCGGACAGAAACGCCAGCGGGCAGTAGTTCAGGACGTAGTGGTTCCTGAAAAAGGCCTCCGCCCCGCCAAACCGGGCGGCGAACAAACCCCAGAGCCGCCGCCCACTCACCTCGGATCGACGACACCCGAATCCCTCGACAGGACGTCTGGGGTGCTGGGCTTGGGGAATCCGGACCACGTCCGGAAGCCCCATCCAGTCGCGGACTGCAGCAACCTCTCCAAAGGGAATCCCAGTCTGGACCATCCCAAATGGACCGGGATTCATTCCGACAAAGACCACCTGTTTGGGACTCTGCCCGAACCGCTCCACATAGGCCTGATGGACCAGCCAGGCGTAGTCCAGCGGCCGATAGACCCAGGCGACAGGGTGCCCGAAGACCCCGGAAGCGGTCTGGTCGCGAAGCACCTCGGAGGCGTTCAACAGGGAGAACATCGATCGGAAGCGGACCCTGCCGGAAGGAATCCAAGATGGGAAGTTCAGGTGTCCCCACCCCCATGCTGGGGGCGAAGCTTTTCCCACAAAACACGCACAAATTGTTGCGCTTTTGACCAGATATCCGTATCTCTCTCCTGTCCAAGGTCTGACAACCCTGCGGTTTGAGTGGATTCAGGGTTGCTTCCCCAAGTTCGAAATTCCTGCGGCCAGTAGTGTCTGCCGCATTTCCTGGGTTCAGACATTTCCTGGATCAACAATCGAATCGTCAGCATGAGCAATTCCAGTGTGCCTTCCCCGGCACCCGAGCCCAAGAATACGGACTGGTCCCCTGGGGCCATCGGTGCAGCGCCAGCCGGCAGTCCTGCACGTCCAGCCGCAGCAGCACCTGCACCGCGTCCGATCACTGCGATCCCGGGGTTCCAGAGCAAACCCCCGCAGGGTGCCCCTGCGCCGCGCCCCGCGCCTTCCCCCCGGCCAGCCCCGGCACCAGCAGCGGCTGCCCCCCACCCTTCCCAGGGAAATACCCCGCCCCCCCAACGCCCTCAGTCGCCACAACACGGCCAGAGGCCTGGAGGCGGACCAGGACCCCAACGTCCTGCCGGTCCGCAGCTCGGACCCGACGGACAACCCATCATCCATGAGGGCTATCTGGAGATCTCCGAGAAGGGCTTTGGATTCCTGCGTTCAGCCAAAGGGCACTATGCTCCGAAGCCTTCGGATGTCTTCCTGACACCCGACTCCATCAAGAGGCTGGGACTCCGTGAGGGCTGCCACATCGAGTGCACCGTCAACCCCCCACACAAGGGCAACAGCCCCCAGCTGCGTGAGGTGCTCAAGGTCAATGGTCGGACCTACCAGGAATTCATCCACGCCATCCGTTTCGAGAACCTCACCACGATCGACCCGATCGAGAAATTCCGTCTCGAGACCGCTCCCGACCTGCTGGAGCAGCGGATCATCGATCTCGTCACGCCGATCGGTAAGGGAACCCGCGGACTGATCGTGGCTCCGCCCCGCACGGGAAAGACCACGATTCTCAAACAGATCTGCAACGCCATCACCACCAACCATCCCGAGGTCTGTGTGGTCGTGCTTCTCATCGACGAGCGTCCCGAGGAGGTCACCGACTTCCAGCGCAGCGTTAAAGCCGAGGTCGTCGCCTCCAGCAACGACCAGGACCTCGAGACGCATGTCCGCCTGAGTCGCTTCGTGATCGAGCGGTGCAAGCGGATGGTGGAATCCGGCAAGGATGTCTTCGTGCTCCTCGATTCCATCACCCGCGTAGCCCGCGCCTACAACTCGGTCCACGGTGGCTCGGGCCGGACCATGACCGGTGGCGTGGATGCACGCGCCCTCGAGATTCCGAGGAAGATGTTCGCTGCCGCGCGGAAGATCGAGGAGGGCGGCTCACTGACCATCCTCGCCACGGCCCTGATCGATACAGGCAGCCGGATGGATGAGCTGATCTTCCAGGAATTCAAGGGCACTGGTAACATGGAGCTGATCCTGGACCGGAAGCTCAGCGAGCGACGCCTGTTTCCTGCGATCGACATCCCGAAGTCCGGAACACGCAAGGAGGAGAAGCTCTTCCCTGCGCAGCAGATCGATGCCATCCGGAAGCTCCGCCGCATGCTTACGGACCTCCAGCCGATCGAGGCGATGGAGACACTGCTGGCCGCCCTCAAGAAGCACAAAACCAACGACGAATTGCTTTCGAAACTGGCCTGATCGTGGAGTGCAGAAGGTAGCCGCAAACGTCCCGCAGCCCAACAAACACCAAACCTCACATTGACACCTCGATAGCGATCGGCTTCTCTTTCCGTCCTTTTTGAGGAAAATCCTTCTATGTACGCAGTCCTAGAATCCGGAGGAAAACAGTATCGTGTCTCGGCCGGGGATACGCTCGAGGTCGAGAGGATCGCCGCTGAAGCGGGGCAGTCCGTTCGACTCGATCGCATCCTCCTCGTGAACAACGACGGCAAGGTCTCGGTCGGCGCCCCGCTCGTACCGGGCGCAGCGGTCACTGCCGACGTCGTGGAGCACATCCGCGGCGACAAGAAGATCATCTGGAAGATGCGGAGGCGTAAAGGATACCACAAGAAGCAGGGACACCGGCAGGAATTGACGGTCCTGAAGATCAAGGAGATCACCGCCTGAACAGGCGCTTCACCGAAGGGGGAGATTTCATATGGCTCACAAGAAAGGACAGGGAAGTTCAAGAAACGGTCGTGACAGCACGAGCAAGCGGCTCGGCGTCAAGGCCTTCGGATCCGAGTTCGTCACCGCAGGCAGCATCATCGTCCGCCAGAACGGAACGAAGTTCCACGCCGGTCAGAACGTCGGTACCGGCCGGGATTGGACTTTGTTCGCCTTGGTCGATGGCCGGGTGCGGTTCGATAAATTGGCTCGGAAGGTCCATGTGACACCGGCAGCCGATCCTTCCGGCAATTGAGATCCGGATGACACCGAGAGGGGCGAGGCGCTGCCTCGCCCTTTTTGCTTCCGGACACCCAATACTGGCAACACAGCCGGCAAAACCTTCCTAGATCCGCTCCCAACCCATGTTTGTTGACGAGGTCAAGGTCTTCGCCAGAGCCGGCCACGGCGGCAAGGGCTGCGTGGCCTTCCATCGGGAAGCCTATCGTCCCAAGGGCGGTCCGAGTGGTGGAAACGGTGGTAAGGGAGGCGATGTCGTTCTCGAGGCCAGCCACGATCTCAACAACCTCATCAACCAATTCTACCAGCCCCGGCTGATCGCCGAATCAGGACAGGCTGGAATGGGGAAAGGAATGGATGGGCACGCGGGAAGTGACCTCGTCATCAAGGTTCCCTGCGGAACGCTCGTGTGGAGGCGTCCCTCGCCAATGTCCGGAAATGCCAGCAATGAAGACAGCGAGGAAATCCTCGATCCGGAAATCCCTGCGGCGTTGACCGGTCGTCCCGTGATCCGGGCCAGCGGCGCCAAGGCGCTGGAGATCAACCTCTCGGAGGACCCACCCGAAGCCCCACCTCCCATCGTCGAGCGCGGCGAACTGGTCTGTGATCTGACCCTCCACGGACAACGCTTCACACTCTGCCATGGGGGACGAGGGGGGCTTGGAAATCGGAATTTTGCCACTTCGGTTCGACAAGCTCCCCGCTTTGCGCAACCCGGAGAGGCCGGGACGGAGGGGGAATTTCTCTTCGAACTGAGAATGGTGGCCGACGTAGGTATCATCGGATATCCCAATGCCGGGAAATCAACACTGCTCACGGCCATTTCGAGGGCCAGACCCAAGATAGCCCCCTACCCCTTCACCACCCTGACCCCACAGGTTGGCATCGTCGAGTTTCCGGACTTCCATCGGATCACCATGTGCGACGTTCCCGGTCTGATCGCTGGAGCCCACCGCAACGTGGGCCTCGGACACAAGTTTCTTCGCCATGTTGCCCGATGCAGGATGCTGGTGGTCCTCCTCGACATGGCGGGAACCGACAACAGGAACCCGTGGGAGGACTACCAATCACTCCTCGAGGAGCTCCAAAAGTACGATGAAGGTCTGCTGCGGAAGCAGATGCTGGTGGCAGCCAACAAAATGGACGAACCCTCAGCTGAGGCGAACCTCAAATCCTTCAAACGGCGGGTGAAAAAGACGCCTGTCCTTCCCATCTCGGCAGCCTTCGACGAAGGAATCCCCCAATTGCTCGCGACGATCCGGGAATCCCTCGAGGACTGACTCAGAAGCGGACCAGCAGGAGGACCTGAACTGCGACCAGTGCGGAGAGGACAAGCCACGCGGATGTCTCAAGGATCCTCAACGGTCGTTGATGACACGAAGCGATCCGAAATCGGATCTTTACCGCACCCAGTTCTAGCGTATCACCGTTCCTGAGCCGGGTTGCTCCATCAATCCGTTCCCCTCCACGAAAGACCGTCGCGTCATCCTGGGGAGCCACCATCAGCCAGCCTTCCGCATCTCTGAAAAGCACAAGGTGGCGATTCCAAACACCGGAGCGATCCAGGACGAGGTCGGCATGATCTCGCCCAACCAGGAGGGGAAGGCGGTTTTCCCCGAAGACCTGAGTGCCGCCAGATTCACCGGTGGCCAGCTCGATCATCAGATCCTGCTTCTCGGCACATAGACCTGATCACCCGGGTAGAGAATCAGGTCCAACTCAGGATTGTTGACTGCCCTTCGGACGTTGACCTTGATCTGCCTCTTGTTGGCAGCGCGAGTGATGATGACACCGCTCCGATTGGCGTACTCACTGAACCCACCCGCAGAGGCAATGGCCGCGGTCACGGTCATATCCCCACGGAACATCACCGAGCTGGGATTCCGCACCTCCCCGCCAACCGAGATGAACGAGGCCATCCTTTCGATGTTGGCCGTGATCTTGGTGTAGAGCTTCCTGTCCTCCACATAGATCTTCCCGATCTCCTTCTCGACGTCGGTACGCTTCTTCCCGATCACAACCACTTCCACACCCCTCGGCAGGATGATCCGTCCATCCTCCGGAATGACCTCCTCGGCCGGCACAGGGGCATCCGGAATGTCATTGAAGACCACTCGGATCCGGTCACCCGGACGGAGGAAATCAGCACTCATGGCGTCGGCAGCATCCGGAACCTTGGCAGGAGCCGGCCCCCCGAGGTCGGCACATCCAACGAAGAGGAATGCGAGAACGAGAAGGACGGCCATGTTGACCGGGCGAAATCCAGCGGGGCGTTGAAGATTCATGGAAAACTTCGACAGAACCATTCGTTCAAGGGTCAGTACTTCTTCTTGATTTCCGAAGCACCCTTGGCAGCTCCGGCAGTCGCAGATTTCTCACTTGGAACACGGCTCTCCTCGCTCTTCGAGTAATAGTCGTAGTAGTAGCCGCTGTAGTAGTAGTAGTAGCTGTCCTGGGAGATATTGATGTTGTTCAACACGACACCCAAGAGGCGTCCACCCACCTTCTCGACCATCTGCTTGGCCCTGAGAGTCATCTGTTGCGGGTACTTGCGGTACTGCACAACGAGGACTGCAAAATCGACCTCGCTGGCAAGGATGGCTGCATCGCTCACACCCATGATCGGGGGAGAATCAAAGAAGACAAAGTCGTACCGACTCTTGGCCTCCTCGATGAAAGCCCGCATAGCGACGGAATTGAGGATGCCCATGGAACTGCTGGGCAACTTGCCGCTGGGGAGGAAGTCGAGTGAAGGGACAGCCGTGGTCTGCACGACCTCCTCCAGCTTGTTCTGCTTGAGCAGATAGTTGGTGAGGCCCAAGGAGTTGGTGACGTTGAACAGCTTGTGGAGACTGGGACGACGGAGGTCGGAGTCCACGATCAGCACCCGACTTCCCTGCTGGGCGAAGATGGTGGCGAGATTGAAGATCGTGGTCGACTTGCCCTCACCTGCACCGCCAGAGACCACCGTCATGGTACGGAGGCCCGCGTCCTTCCGAGAGAACAGCAGATTGGTCCTCAGGACCCGGTAGGCTTCGGCATGAGGACTCTCAGGCCCTTCCCTGAGTAGGTTGCTGATGTTCTGGGGAATGACGCCCAGCACCGGCGACCCCAGCGCCTGCTCAACGTCGTCGATCGTCTTGACCGAGGTGTCGAGGTACTCGATGAAGAATGCAAGGCCAATGCCCAGCATCAACCCAGCGATCGCTCCCAGGGCGATGTTGAGACCCTTGCGGGGCCTCACGGGCCGAAGACCGGGCTCTGCGCGATCAATCGTCTCAACACTGGATTGCTTGGAGATCGCCGCGGTGATGTTCTCCTGCGTCAACTGCAGCACCATCGCCTCCTGCATTCGTCGCAGTGTGTCCAACTCCTTCTTCTCGCGCATGTAGGGCCGGTAGTCGGCGATCGCCTTGGCCTCCTCCCGCTTGGATTGCTCATAGCGCTCATTGATCGAGGCCAGCGTCGCCTCGTCGGTGTCAATCTGCGCCTGGAGTGAGTTCAGAATCCCAGAAACCACCCCATCAATCTGGCTGTTGACCTTGGCGATTATCCCATTGATGCGCTCTGTCTCTGGGTGCTGGGGTCCAAATTCAGGACTGAGTCGAGCCTTCTGCTGCTCAGCCATAGTCAAGTCCCCCAAGAGCGTCTGGAGGAGCGGAGTGGGACGGTTCACGTTCAAAGTAAACCTGAGGTCGTCTCCAGTCTTGCCCTTGAGATTGTTCAACAACTCCTTGGCAAGCGTGATCCGGGTCTGAATCTCCGTCCGGTTCTGAAGCATCCGCCGGCTCTCATCCGACAGAATCGATTGATAGGGCCCACCGCCCTCCACCATCGCGTCAGGAACACTGAGTTCGAGACGGAGCTTGTCGACCAACTCCATCTTTGTTTGCACCTTCAGCGTCAGTTCCGCGAGCTGATTGGTGAGCGTCTCAAGACCACGGGTCGTTCTCTTACCCCGAGAGTTTTCGCGATATTCCCTGTAGACCTCTGCGGTCATATTGGCAATCTCCGCAGCGAGGGTCTTATCGGGATTCAACGCCGTGATCTCGATGATGCTGGTATTGCGGTACTGCTTTGCGTCCAGCTCCTTCCCAAGCACTTCAGCAGCCTGCTGCATCGTGTAATCGGTCGGCGCTTTGAAACGGTCCCGATAAACGCGTTGGAGACGGAGTTTGTCGATGACGGGATAGAGAATTATCGAGGATTTCAGGACCTCGAACTCTGTCGTGAGGTAATACGGATCATAGGGCTGAACGCCACCACTCATGCCCCACAACGCAATGTCGGGAGTGTCCTTCTCGACACGGATCTTAGCCGTGCTGGAGAAGAACTCCTGCATCACGAAGGTGACCGCGGTCACCGTGATCATCACCAGCAGGAAGACCGCCAGAATGATCACCTTCCGAATCCGAATAATTCGCCAGTAGTCGAGAAAATGGAGTTTGGAATCCGCTGACGCCGACGGGGCAACCTTGGGTGTTTCCATAAAAGAAAGAGCCGGAAGCCAGAGACTGCCCCAGCTCCCGGCTAGAAATCAACTGATGGACCTAGTAGCTCGCACTGAGGCCGAAGAACACACGATTCCGGTCATACTGACGTCCAGGAACCTGCGAGTTCAGAAGGTCGTAGTAGTAGGAAACCGTCACAGCCAAGTTGCGAACGACCTGATAGGAAGCCGTCGCGCCAACAGACCACCAATCTTCCATGTAGCCGCTGTACCCACCGACATACTCAGAATTCTGGAATGTGCCCAACAGCGATCCGGAAAGCTTCGAGGTAATCGCGTGATTCACGCTGGTATACAACGCAGTGCTCACCGCCTGCAGGGTCGGCATGAACACACCGTTAACCGGCTGGCCGTTCACATCAGCAGGATTCGACCGATGAATCACACCGATCACCGCAGAGCTGCCAGCAGTAAACCCGTACTTGAGGTTCACATCGACATACGGATTCACCTGGTTCTGGAGACTGGTCCCAGCCGGGAGAGCCTGATAGTAGCCCGAATTGTAGTTGTAGAACTCCTGGATCTGTGCGCCAGCCCGGAGGGAACCGGTCAGTGATGGGGCAAAACTATGGTCAAACCCACCATAGACGAAGTAGGAATCGTTGTTCTTGAGCCCGGATGAAGGATTGGTCAGGGAGTTGGGAGCAGCGCTCACGTTGGCCAAACCCAGATTCCGGTCATAGGAGACGTTACCAGACTTGGTTCCAACAACCGCTACCGTCTTTGGAGTGACCAAGTACCGAAGGTCCAGCTTGCCGTAGTTCTCCATTCGATCCAGGAGGGCGGCGTAGATATCGTTCTGGAACTGGAAGAGATCATTCTCGTATCCCAACACCACGCTGAAACGGTTCGACAACTCCGCTGACAGGCTCGCAGTGGCGATGTTGTTGATGTTATTGCCGTTGATCCGCCCCGTCTGCCCCAAGAGCACCTGGCTGGCGTTCTGGAAGACCGCGAAGGAATCATTGACGTCGAGGGTCAAACGGGGATTGAACGTGTGCTCGGCACCAACGTTGACGTTGGCCGTCTGGCTCCAGTTGTCGCTGAGGACCGCTTGACCCTGCCTGTTGCGCGTGTTGGCGAAGTAATAGGCCCCGTATGAGGCCCCCAACTGCACAGACGTCTGATCCCACGCCTGCGAGTAGTTCGCCGACGGGGTGATCAGCGAACCCCAGCTGCCGATCTTGTTGGGTCCACTCGGGGCGGTGTTGATGTTGTCATCATAAAAGCCTTGGGCGCTCAGCCCCAACGACCAGCTCTTGGGCTCTCCTTCAGCAGCTTGGACGGCGACTTGAGCTCCTCCGAGGGACAAGACTCCCGCAGCGTAGATGAGTTTCTTCATGGGACAAAAAAGGGTTCGACAGCGGAAAGGATTAATCTTCGATGAGGTTTTAGGCGCTGACCCCGGGGTGTGTCAACACACTATTCCGGGAACCGCCACCCGCCATTTCACGAGGGCAACATCAGCGTTTGGAGACTGGCGGAACCCCTTTGCCGTGCAAGTCCAAACCCCTGCCGCACAGGAAATTGTT
>CAZZKQ010000106.1:0-9444 GCA_964654875.1 uncultured Verrucomicrobiota bacterium
CACGCCGCCACGGGTGCCCGTCGGGGACCTCGTCAGCGGCCCGGCGATCATCGGCCTGTTCCAGGGCTCGGAGAAGGGGACCGATCCGACCTTCGACTTCCTTTTCTGATTGGCCGTCGAGCCGATCGTGGCCGCGGATCCGACCCGGGCTTTGGGTGCCTATGTGGAGGACGGCGCCCGTTCGACCTGGCCCTTCTCGGCGGAGATCCTGCGGAAGGTGATGCGTCGGACCTGTGACCTCCGGAACGAGGCGGTCCTGAGCGAGGTGGTGACCACATTCGGGCGCATTCCATCGGAGGCGACCCCAGCCCTCGTCGCGGGTCTGCGCGGGCTCCTCGAGGGGCAGCGCGGCAAGGCCATCGTGCCGAACCGGGAGGCCGTGGCGGTGGTGTCGCGGCTGGCGTCGTCGGCCGATCCCGAGGTGTCGCGCACCGCCCAGCAGCTGGGAACCCTGTGGGGGGATGCCGCCGCGTTGAAGCAGGTCCTCGCCCGGATCCAGAATGCCAGCGGACCGGAATCCGACCGCATCGCGGCCATCCAGACGGCAGCCCAGCAGAAGGGTGACGACGCCCTCCGGGTCGTGGTGGGACTGGTGGACCCCGGGAACTCCGATGCCCTCCAGGTCGCTGCCGTCCGGGCCCTCCAACAGCTCGGATCGGAGGACACCGGTCGGCAGCTGTTGGACCGATGGTCGACCCTCAACCCGTCGGCGCGGGCCGCCGTCGCCGATCTGGCCACTGCGCGATGGCAATGGCGTCACGCTCTCCTTCAGGCGCTCGTCGACGGCCGCATCAAGCGGGGTGAGGTGCCGCCGACTGTCGTCCGCAAACTCGCTGCGAATCCCGACGACGGGGAGAAGGCGGTTGTGGCCCGGATCTTCGGGCGGATCCAATCCACCCCCGAGGAGAAGCTCCAGATCATCGCCCAGAAACGAAAGGTCGTGGTCGAGGGTCCCGTAGACCTTGAGAAGGGGCGTGCCGTCGCACAGAAAAACTGCTTCGTGTGCCACAGGCTCCATGGCGAGGGTGCCGAGGTCGGACCGGACCTGACAGGGGTCGGCCGCAGCTCCCTCGACGCCCTGCTGCACAACGTGATCCATCCGAACGCGATCATCGGTGAGGGCTACGAGAATACCGAGGTGGTGACGCGGGATGACCGGACCTTCAACGGGCGGATGGTCGAGAACACCGACACGGTGGTGAAGTTGATCATGGCCGGTCCCTCGGAGGTCGTTCTGGCGAAGTCCGACATCCAGTCGCTCCGGGGCACGGGCACCTCGACGATGCCGGAGTCGTTGGAACAGATCCCGGACGACGAGTTCCGGAACCTGATCTGGTACATCCTGGCCCCACCGCAGGACGGCAAGCCGCTGACCGAGGCCCGTCGGCGTCAGCTGATCGGGTTGTAGACGGGGTTGAGACTTCGCGGGTGTGGGTGGAGTCTTCGTGGCCATGACGGATCTGGACCGCCTGAAATATGAGACGCTGCTGCGTCAGCTCGAACGGATGCGGGGGATGCAGTATGCCTACCATCGCAAGTTCTTCGCCCTGCTGCTGGTGAGCACCCTGGCGGCAGGGGCCTGCCTCGTCGTCTCGCGCGGACCCGCACTGGTCTTCCTGTGCTTCGGGCTGGTCTCGACCGGTGTCAGCGCGGCATTCCTGCTGCACTTCTGCGACTTCGCCCGCATCCATGCCCGGGCCCTGGAGGAGCGGATCAACCGGCTGGCGGGAGAGCACCTGCTCGTCGCCTCCCAGCTGGAGGCCGACTATTTCTATCCACTCGACGGATCGAGGTTCTCCCCGGCGATCGTGTTCTCGGGACGGTTCTTCGACCTGTACACCGCCCACTTCTGCATCCTGTGGGCCCTGATGATCGGCGCCGCCGGGTTCCAGATCCGGCAGGGGGTCTCGCCCCGGGCCTTCGCGATCCTGGCCGGGATCTGGGGCCTCTGGACCCTGGCCAACCTGGGCTTCGTCCTCGCGTGGTTCCGGGGTGCCGCAGGACGTCGGATGGCCCAGACCCTCCGGGAACGCCTGGGCACACCCTGCGGATGAGCGGAGCGCTGATGCCGTCGGACGGCGCGCCTGTGGCCTGATCCGCCCCCGCTTCCTCGCTCCGCCGCGAGTCCCGATCCCCCCGGTGTGCCTGCGGACCGGGCTCAGGGATTCGGACGGTGGACCGGTGTGGGCGGCAGCGGCAGGCTGAAGGTACGGAGGGGGATCCGTTCCGCGACAGGATGGGTTTCGCGCAGGCGGTAGAAGCGGTCGGGTTCGAGATCCACGAACGTCTGCACGGCGCCGCTCCCGGGCCACTCGATGCGCAGGGAGAGAATGGTCCGGGCGTCACCGAGTCCGATCTCCTGTCGCAACGGGTTGCATCCGAAGCTTCCACCGGTGCCGACCGTCCGGTGCAGCGTGCGCTCCCCGGAGGGGCCACGGACCTTCAGGGTCAGCCGGGCACCGATGCCGGGGCGGTTCGCACGGGTCCCTTCGAGACGGAGCTTCACCCAGTGGTTCCCATGGCCGGGATTGGCAAACAGGGCGTTGCGGGCGAGGTCTCCCTCGAAGGCCCCGCCGAGGTCGATGTAGACGTCCTGGTCGCCGTCGTTGTCGAGATCCGCGAACGACACCGAATGCCCCTTCTGGAGGTGCCCGAACCCGCCCGAGGTGGTCACGTCCTCGAACCGCTTCCCACCGCGGTTCCAGAACATGCGGTTGGGTATCAGCGTCAGGAGATCCGGATCCCCGGTTCCCAGGTAGAAATCGGGCCACCCGTCGTTGTCGAGATCCCCATGGTTCGATCCCATCGCGGGCAGGACATGGTCCAGCCCCATGGGCTTGGAGATGTCCTCGAACGTCCCGTCGCCGCGGTTGCGGAACAGATGGGACCGCTCGCCCGTGCTCGGCAGCCCAAGATAGTCGGCAGCCACGTCCGCCACCTGCCGGATCCGGTATCCGGCGACGAACAGGTCCTCGTTCCCGTCCTGGTCGAAGTCGAAGAACCAGGTCGGGAAGCTGAACTCAGGATCCTGCACCCCGGCGGCCGAGGCGACATCGGTGAACCTCCAGGTGTTGGTTTCCGACCCGGGGCCGTCGTTCCGGAAGAGCAGGTTGGGCCGTCCCAGCAGGGAGACATAGAGGTCGGGGCGGCCATCGTTGTTGAAGTCCCCGAAGGTGGCCCCTTTGACGAAGCCATTGATGCGGACCCCGGCACCGACGGCCATCTCGGTGAACGTTCCATCCCGGTTGTTGCGGAACAGTTCGCAGGGATGCCTTCCGGTCCGATCCGCCATCTCGTTCCCCACGAAGACGTCCAGCCAGCCATCCCCGTCGAAGTCGAACCAGACCGCGGTCTGGTCGGGATGGAACGACAGCATTCCTGCGGCCGCGGTGACATCCTCGAACGTCCCGTCGCCGCGGTTGCGGAGCAGGGAGTCCGGATAGACCCCGCCCTCCCGCATCCATCCGCCCCGCAGCACATGCAGGTCGATGTGTCCGTCGTTGTTGTAGTCGGTCGACACCACATGGAGTCCCCCCGTCAGGCCCGGGAATCCCGCAGCGGCCGAGCGATCGGTGAAGGTGCCGTCGCCGTTGTTGCGCAGGTATCGGAGGGAGTCCCCGAGGCCGATGGAGGACATCACGACGTCGAGCAGGCCATCGCCGTCGAAATCCTCGATCGCGACACCGCCGGAGAGACCTTCCACCGCCAGCCCCATCGGGCCGGCGAGGTTGACGAAGCGTCCCGGGTCATGGGACGAGGCGTAGGTGGTGACAGGGATCACCGCCGCCGGAGGGACGCCCTGGGGATGGTCGCCGAGGGTCATGGCCACGATGTTCAGAAACCAGCGGGCGGTGAGGTTGTCAGGGTTGTCTTTGGTGAGCTGGGTCAGAATCCCGAGGGCCGCCTTGCTGCCGTCCTTCCAGGCGTGGCGCCCGTGTCCTTCGATCGGCAGCAGGCAGGACTCGCTGGCGGAGTTGCTGAGACAGTTCCGCAGCTCACCCTGTCGGAAGTGGGCCAGCGCCTGGTTCAGACGGAGGTTCACGACATTCTCCCGGGTCGCGGGCGTGGTGGAGGCCTGCAGCAGACGATCGACCTCCGCGAAGGCCTCGAGGGCCCGCTCGTTCTGACCCGCCTGGAGGCGATGGATCCCGAGGGAGAAGTGGAGGGGCACCCGCTCTGCGGGATTCCGGTTGGTGGCGATCTGGCGTTCCAACGATTCCGCCTTCGGGATCGAAAGGAACGGGTTCCTGGAAGGCGGGATCCGCTGCCGCACCTCCTCGAGCAACGTCACCATGCCCCGGGTCCCTGAGCGGTCTCCGGTCTTCGGTGTCGAATCGGCGGCCCCCCCACGGATTCCCCCCAGAACCACAACCACAAACACGGTGAGGAGGATCGGTCCCGCCGCGGCGGTGAACGGTGGAAGGAGGGATCCGGATCTGGGGAAATGCATGGTGTCGAGACCCCGCGGCGGAACGATCCATGGCTCGAGGTGCTCCCCAGACTCCGGGCTACGCAAGTGGTTTCAGGAAAACTGGTTACGGCATTGAAATGTGAAGGATAACAGGTGTAATCATCAGGTGAATAAGAAATAATTACGGATGTAAACAATCGGACTCGGAAACGAGGGGAAGTGATGTAGAGGGGACGCACGCTGAGGTGGAGGATGACGGCGGGAGACCGGGAGCGGCGGGATTCGGATCGTTCGCCGGATCGTGTGGCACATCAGGGTGCCCTCTCCTCCCGAATCCGCTCCCTTCCTGCTCCGTGTTGCATCGTCTCCGTGGATGGCTCCACAACCCTGCGTGTCCCGGGCCCCAGGAATCAGTCCCGAGGACCGACCGTGGCGCCACCATCCTGGTCATGTCTGGCCATGCTCCTGAAGGTGTCGTCGAGGATGGGTGCGACCTGGAGGGCTCCGGTGAGCGAGAGGTGGTCGTCGTCCTCGTAGAGGAGGTCGCCGTCGGTGGAGATCCGGCCCAAGCCGTCGGCATCGAACATCCGTGTCTCTGGATGGAGAAGAGCCACCCGATGAGACCGTGAGAGGTCCTCGAGGATGTGGTTGGCCTCCCGCTGGCGGCTGGCGTATTCGGCGTACGTCGGACGGACCGTCCTGAGATCGAGGAGTCCTGGCCAGCGATGATGGATGTAGAATGCCCGCGGTGCATCGAATCCGATCTCGGGAACATCGGTCATGAGGATCACGGTCCTGCCCAGTCCCGACAGCGCCTCGATGGATTTCCTGAGTCCGTTGGCCAGGATTGCGGCATTTCCCGGATGGACGCCCTGCTCCCCGGTGGAATCGAGCAGCCTCCGCTGTGTCTCCTCCTCGGTTTTTTCCAGCCAGGGCCCCTGGATGTAGAAGGCCCATCGCGCCGTGATGAACACGGTCGTGACCTCGGGGTGTTGTCTCAGGAATTCAAGGACGGCGTCGTTGTGTGCCGACTCATCCCATCCTCCATCCTTGGCGCCCAGGGTGAGCACGGAGACATCCTTCAGGAAGGGGGTGCCCGCCAATGCGAGGACGTATCCCGAGACTCCCGACTCGTGGGCCTTGAGTGCGAAGGCTGGAACGAGGGCGCTCGCGTGCGAGTCGCCAAGGATCGCGAAGCAGGGGGAGGTCCTGTGGGTGCCGATGATCGGCGGAGCGACGCCTTCCCTGAGATGGATCACCGTGTCGTCCCAATCCTGCTGTTCCAGGAAGGGCGTATCCTTCCTCTCCTTCGTGATCCTCGAGAGAATCCCCGGGCTGAACCACTCCAGGCGCCCCGGCATTCCACGGGTCACATAGAGGATCTCGCCGATTCCCGATGCGACCACCATCACGACTCCGGCCATCACAAAGAGACGTCGCCGGTCGGGGAGGAGCCTGGGCCGGCCGCGGAATGGCTGTTCGATGAACCGCCAGGAGAGGACCGAGACCCCGAGGGAGGCAGCGACGAGGGCCGCTTTTTCGGGGACTGTGAACGGGCGGAACGTCATGTATCTGGCGAAGGCCACGAGGGGCCAGTGCCAGAGATAGAGCGAGTAGGAGATGAGTCCGACGAAGACCAATGGCCTCGCCGAAAGGACGCGATTCACGAGGGCGGGCCGATCCACCGAGCCGTGCAGGATCAGGCACGCCCCCAGCACCGGAGCGATGGCATTGTATCCCGGGAACCGGGTGGCCTCGCTGTAGCCGACGACACAGAACCCGATCAGTCCCAGTCCCAGCGTCGCCAGGAGATTCCCCAGCCAGAGGCCCGACGGCGCCGGGATCACGCGCATCGCCAGGATGGATCCGGCCAGAAGTTCCCAGGCCCGGCTGTGGACGAGATAGAACGTGGCGCTGGGGCTCACCATCATCCCCATGAGGTTTGCAGCAAACGACAGGACCAGGAGGACGGAGACCCCCTGGAGGAATTTCCCTCCTGGCGTCCTGCTGATGAGCAGGAGGACGAGCGGGAAGAGGATGTAGAACTGTTCCTCGACCGCCAGAGACCATGTGTGCAGCAATGGTTTCTGCAGCGAGGAGGCGTCGAAATAGCCCGACTGGAGCCAGAAGAAGAAGTCCGAGCAGAAGAGGGTCGTCGCGATGAGGCTCTTGCCGAAGTTCCTGAATGCCCCGGGTTCGAAGAGATAGCCGGCCGCCAGGAGGGTGAAGGCCAGCATCGCGAAGAGAGCCGGGAAAATCCTTCGGATGCGCCGTTCGTAGAACGTGATGATCGAGAACCGATCCGACTCCAGGTCCTCGAGAAGGATCGATGTGATCAGAAACCCGGAGATGACAAAGAAGATGTCGACCCCCACGAAGCCGCCTGTGAATCCGGGGATCGAGACGTGGAAGAAAAGGACGACCAGAACCGCGATGGCTCGCAGGCCGTCGATGTCGGGACGGTATTTGACTGGCATCGGAAGCGCGGTTCGGGAGTCGAACGCTGGAATACAGGGATGTGGGCTGTCGATTTCAAATGAGGGTGGGGCTTCGGCATGCCTGCGAAGCGGGTCCGTGGAATTGGGAATGGTGGACGACGTGATCGGCTCTGTAGGCTCTACGCATGATGAGTGGGCTGGATCATGTTCTCCGGTATCGACGGTTGCGTCGGACTGCCGCGGTCCGGGAACTGGTGCATGAGTGCCGGGTGGTGACGTCCGACCTCATCGCCCCGCTGTTCGTCCGCGAAGGAGGGGGGAGCCCAACCCCGGTGGACTCCATGCCCGGGGTGGTTCGTCACACGGTCGAGACCCTGGTCGAGGCGTGTCGGGACCTTCACGGACTGGGAATCCATGGAGTCGCGCTGTTCCCGGCGACCGATCCGGCGCTCAAGGATCCCCTTGGGCGTGAGGCGCTGAATCCCGACAACCTGGTGTGTCGTGCGGTGCGGGCAGTCCGCCGGGCTGTTCCCGACCTGCTGGTGTTCGCCGACGTCGCGCTGGATCCGTACACGAGCCATGGACATGACGGCATCCTGACTCCGGATGGGTCCGACGTGGACAACGACGGGACGGTGGCAGTGCTCGCACGGATGGCGGTCCTGCAGGCGGCTGCGGGCTGCCAGTTCGTGGCGCCCAGCGATATGATGGACGGACGGGTGGGTGTGCTGAGGAAGGCTCTGGACGAAGCGGGGCACTCAGGGGTCGGCATCCTCGCGTATGCGGCCAAGTTTGCGTCGGCCTTCTATGGACCCTTCCGTGATGCGGTGGGCAGCGCTGCGGCGGCCGGGACACGGGCGCTCGACAAGCGGACCTACCAGATCAACCCGGCCAACCGTCGCGAGGCGGTCGCCGATGCCCTGTGCGACGAGGCGGAGGGGGCGGACATCCTGATGGTCAAGCCGGCCGGCCCGTACCTCGACGTCCTCCACGAACTCCGCGGAGCCACGCGACTTCCTCTGGCGGCCTATCAGGTCAGCGGGGAGTACGCCCAGATCCAGGCCGCGGCCCGGAACGGCTGGCTGGACCTTGTGGGGGCACGGGAGGAGTCGCTCCTGGCGATCAAGCGGGCCGGGGCGGACTTCATCCTGACCTATTTCGCGCGGGACGCGGCTCTGTATCGGTTGCAACCCGGCACGAAAAACGGCGTCGCCTGAGGGGCGACGCCGGGGTCCTCGGAATCCCTGGGAGGGTTCCTCGTTGGGAGGGGTCACTTCGGCAGCAGATCGCTGACGAGGGACTTCTCCTCCTTCAGTTCATTCTCCGTGGCGACGATCTTGGATCGGCTGAACTCCCCGACGGTGACGCCCTGCTGGATCTCCCATCGGGCCCCATTGCTGCGGATGGGATAGCTGTAGATGAGGCCCTTCTCGATGCCGTAGCTGCCATCGGAGCAGACGGCGACGCTGAAGCAGTCGCCGGCCGGAGTCGGCTGGGTCAGGGCACGGACGGTGTCCACGACGGCGTTGGCCGCGGAGGCGGCGGAGCTGAGGCCGCGGGCCTCGATGATCGCGGCGCCGCGTTTCTGGACCGTCGGGATGAAGGTGTCCTTGAACCAGGCTTCGTCGGTGATGACGTCGGTCGCGGCCCGCCCCCCGATCTTCGCATTCGGGAAGTCGGGATACATGGTCGAGCTGTGGTTGCCCCAGATGGCCACGTTGGTGACGGCGGTGATGTCGACACCGGCCTTCTTGGCCAGCTGGGTCTTGGCCCGGTTCTGGTCGAGCATCGTCATGGCGAACCAGCGGTCGGAGGGGATCTCCTTCGCGCTGTTCATCGCGATGAGGCAGTTGGTGTTGCAGGGATTGCCGACGACGAGGGTGCGGATGTCGGCTGCCGCATTCCGGGCGATGGCCTGGCCCTGTCCGGTGAAGATCTTGCCGTTGATGCCGAGCAGGTCCTTCCGCTCCATCCCCGCCTTGCGGGGCACGCTGCCGACCAGCAGGGCCCAGTTCACTCCGCGGAATCCCTCGTCGAGGTTGGCGGTGGGCACGACGCCCTTGAGCAGCGGGAAAGCGCAGTCGTCGAGCTCCATCACGACGCCGTTCAGGGCCTTGAGGGCGGGTTCGACCTCGACGAGATGGAGGATGACCGGCTGGTCGGGTCCGAACATCGATCCGGAGGCGATCCGGAAGAGGAGGGAATAACCGATCTGACCGGCAGCACCGGTCACCGCGACGCGAATGGGAGTCTTCATGGAATCAGGGCGGGTAGCTTCGGGAATCGACACCCCGAGCGGAAGCGAAAACCCAACGTCCCCGGAGTTCCAGGATCCCGTCTGGGCGACCCGATTCAGGCCACGACCTCGGTGCCCACGCCCTCGTCGGTGAAGATCTCCAGCAGCATCGAGTGCGGCACCCGACCGTCGACGAACTGCACCTTCTCGACCCCGGAACCGAGGGCGTTCAGGGCGCTGTCGACCTTCGGGATCATCCCCGCATCGATCACACCTGCCTTCTTCAGGGGACCGACCTCGTCCCGGGTGAGGTGCCGGATCAGGGTCGAGGAATCCTTGGGGTTCCTGAGGAGCCCCGG
>CAZZKQ010000107.1:0-9427 GCA_964654875.1 uncultured Verrucomicrobiota bacterium
CGTGCTGGGACGACGGGAGCGCGGCACGGGGAGTTGGACGCGATTGCGTGGTGGAATGGCAACTCTGGGCTTAAGACGCATGCGGTGAAGGGGAAGCAGGCCAACAGATGGGGATTGTACGATATGATGGGGAATGTTGATGAATGGTGTTCAGACTGGTATGAAGCCTACCCGACCCGGAGCGTGACCGATCCAACCGTTGCTGCGTTAAAGGACTCCTCATTGGACGCCCGCCGCGTGTTCCGCGGGGGCAGCTGGCCCCAAGACCACAGGGGCGTGCGCTCGGCCGCCCGGGACAGGAATGTCCCGGGCGACCGCTACTTCTACCTAGGCTTCCGCCCGGCCCTCAGTTCCGTTCGGTGAGCTCAAGAGCGCCAGAGGCGGTTGGAGCGGAGTGGCGGCGGAGCCGGTGTCGGTAGCGAGTGGAACGAGCGGAAGACGCAGGCGGAGGAGCCGCGGAGGGCGTGGTGCAAGCACCGGGGGCAGCTCACCGGTCGGCGACACCTGCCCCAATGGGGCTGCCGCATACCAGCCCAGAGCGACGCTCTGGGACCGCAGCCCCATCATTCTCCACGGTCTGAAGGACCGGACGCATCCAACCGGATATTCCTGGATCAGTCTCAAACAGCCCGATCGCGGCCCTCCTCCAGAGCGCGGCACCTGTTCCGGTTGGAACGATCACGGGTTCATCCTGGGCTGGGATGTGGGGCCCCATTGGGGCGTGTCGACCGGGTTGAGGGATAGGACCATGGGATGGCTCGCTCTCCGCGGCTGTACCCCGTCACAACCCACATCGTGCAGGACCCTGGGTCTTGAGCGCGCTCTGGGCCTGGGGAGGATTGGTGCCAGGTCATTCGTCCATCCGTTGTGGGCTTGGGTTCAGGTACTCAGTCTGGTGCGCACCCACTGGGCGGCACCCGGTTTTTTCCACGTCCGAGCTTGGAATCCTCGGCCTCCTCAGGCAGCGGTAGAGCATGACGCCGTTGATCCGCCTCATTCCCCTGTTGGTTCTGCTGTGCCAAACAGGCCTGCATCTTGCCGCAGCCGATCCCTCGTCCATCACGGGGCGCAACTGGATGTCCGCCCTGCCGGACGACTGGAAGCTGGGACGGTTCACGATCCCGGGAACCCATGAGACCTGTGCTCGCCATGAGTCGTTTCCCGACACCGCCATCTGCCAGACCCTGACCCTCCGCCAACAACTCGACGCCGGGGTCCGATTCCTCGACATCCGCTGTCGGCACATCAAGAACTCCTTCGCCATCCACCATGGCATGGAATTCCAGAAGCTGTACTTCGACAACGTCCTCCAGGAGGTCCAGTCGTTCCTTCGCGACAACCCCTCCGAGACGATTCTCATGAGCGTCAAGAAGGAGCACACGGACTCCGGGAACACGCGGTCGTTCGTCGACACCTTCAACGACTATCTATCCCGGTTTCCCGGCTTGTTCGATCTCCGGGCGACGGTTCCCACACTGGGTCGGAAGGGCGATCCGGATTCCGTCCGCGGCAAGATCCTGCTCGTTCGACGTTTCGGAGCCACCGCACCGTTTGGGCTCGATGCGGACGCCTGGCCCTACTCGCCATTACAACCCTTCAACAACGGCACATTCCGGGTCCAGGACTGGTGCTGGTTGCCCGATTCCTCGGAAGCCACATTCAACACCAAGTTCGGACAGTTCCTTCTCCTCCGTCGAGAGGCCATGACTTCGACCGACGACCAAGTCGTGTATCTCAACTTCTCCAGTGCGTTCGACAAGAACTGGATGGGGATTCCGAAGAGTCTCTGGGCGGTCTCGAAGTATATGAACCCACGGATCCAGCGGCTCATGACCGATCCGACCTCGGAGGGCTATGCGACCCGCGGTCGAGGTGGCGTGATCAACATGGATTTCGTGACTGCACCACTCGTCGAGTCCGTCTGGAGAACGGCAGTCGAAATGGCTTCCAAAAAAACCGCCAGCCGCAGTGTGCAGCCTGCCGGTCAGGGATCCGTCGACTATGAGATGTCTCCTCGCTTCGCACCCTCCCCGCGGGATCCTGGATTCGCCTCCCTTCCCAACACAGCCTCCTACGCGCAACCCACCGACTTCGAGGTCCGCGTATTTCCCACCGCCCCGCTTGCCGAACCTGTCCAGTACACCTGGACCCTCACCCCCTCATCCGGACCGACCCTATCGGCCACGGGAGTCCGTCCCCTCCTGAGATTGACCGCGGGCCCATGGGAAGCCCGGTACGTTGCGACCAGGGACGGCGTCGTCGTCGACCAGGGTTCGGCAAGGATCGAGGTGCGGGATCTGCTGATCGTCGCACTCGGGGATGGCCAGGCCTCGGGTGAGGGCAACCCCGAGCTAGATCGGGTCTACACGGTCCAAGGGGATCCCGATATGACCCCGGAACGTTTCGATTCCGTCGACCTGCGACGCCTTTCCTTCGATGAGTTTCCGTCCGCAGCCCAGATCCTCACGAGCAGGAATGCCATCTGGGCCCGCGGGGGTGATGCGGAAGCGACCCTGCAAAACCGACTGGCACATCGGTCGATGATATCCGGTCCGGCGCTCTACGCGAGGAACCTCGAGCTGAACGATCCCCATACCTCCGTGACCTTCATCAGCGTGGCCCAATCCGGAGCGACGCTTTCCTCAATGCTGGAGACCGCCGGCAACCCCAGAAACCTCTCGGTCGAGGATGACACGACCCCGCTGCCGGTTCAGCTGACTCATCTCAAAGCCCTGATTGGCAACCGCCCCATCGACCAAGCCCTTCTTTCCACAGGTGCCGATGACGCGGGGATATCCGCGCTCCTGGGAACGTTTCTGGTCGATGCGGAACTTTCGGACCTCCTCGACATCCGAGGACGGGAACGTGGGATCTCCTCGGCCACTGTCGACACCATCGCGGACGAGGTCCTCGCTGAGATCCGCTCCCGGCCGGAAGACAACGCCGTGCTGACGAATCCGAGCCACACCGGAATCCTCGACCGCTTCGAGGCGACAACCTCATCCCTTCCGGGGCGGCTATCACAGCTCGCCTCGGCCTTGCGCGCCTCATTCGCGGTGGGTCGTGTTGCGATTCTCGAGCAGCCGGATCCCACCCGGACCCGGGTCCTCGGGACCGACGGGCGACTCACTCCATGGTGGGGACCCCTCTTCGACGATGTGCTCCCCGGCAAGTCCGTGTCGGCCACGGAAGCGCTGGTGGCATCGCGGCTTCTGATCGCCCCGCTGAACCGAATGCTGAAGGAGTCCGCCACCACCCATGGATGGTCCTGGGTGTCCGGGATCAACGATGTCTTTGCGGGGCACGGTTACGCGGTTGCCGATCATGACCGCTGGATCCGGACCGGGCGGGGAAGCCTCCTGGAACAGGGATCCTCACCCACCTGGGGTACACGGGTGTTGCCGGTCACCTCGAGCGGGATGGGCTATCCAAAGGGCCCAGGCGTCGTGGTCATTGCCCGCCGGATCGGACTTGCACTAGGGGGCCCCGGAGCTGAGGACAATCGAAACGTCGCCATATCCCATCGCGGGTCTCTCCTTCCGAGCGGAAACCCGGTTCCGATCGACCTCGGCCGTTCACCCACCGAGGACGAGTTCGTGATCACCAACACCGGGGAAGCACCGCTGTCTCTGGAGTACGCCTCTGTCACCGGGGACTTCCGGGTCACCCGCTACCTGAACCCCACAATTCCCCCGGGCGAATCGTCGACCCTTCGGGTGGCCAGCCTCGCCCAGGACCTTGGGAGTCGGGATGGGGAGGTCCGGATCGTCTTCCAAAACCCAGGCATGCCGGCCTTCACCACCCGGATCAGCGAGATCAATCTCCTGCAGATCGATCCACACCGCTGGATGGGATCGCTTCCCGACCGTTGGACCCTGGGACAGTTTTCGATTCCCGCCACCCATGCCTCGGCGGCGCGGAAGGAGTCCGTCCCGGGCACGACCCGTCACCAGGCCTGGAGTCTCCGGGAACAGCTCGACGCGGGCATCCGGGGACTTGATATCGGATGTCGTCTGAAGGATGGCGTTCTGAGGGTCTTCGAGGGGGGTACCGACCAGGAGACCCATCTGGGCGCCGTGATTGATGAGGCCATCGGCTTCCTCAAAGCGAACCCTTCGGAGTCCCTTCTGGCGGTGGTCCGGGAGGAGCCCGGCTCCATGGGGAACTTCGGGGAGGCGTTGGACCGTGAGGTCGCCCGCAATCCCGAATTCTGGCATGTCGGGACCGAACTCCCCGTTCTCGGAAAGACCGGAACCACCCAAGCGGCCAGGGGCCGGCTGGTCCTGGTCCGACGGTTTGCCCCGGCGGGCAAAGCAAGCGGCATCGATGCCAGCCATTGGAGCACGGGCTTCCCCGGAACGTTCCGTTCGGGCCCCTTCCGCATCGGTGATGCCCCGGATGTCGAGTCGCTGGATCAGGGTGACGACACCAAAAAGTGGGCACGAGTCCAGGGGGCTCTCAACCAGGCCCGGTTCGACCAGGAACTCACCTCGCTCACCTTTGCCAATGGCAGGGTCGTGCCGCCCGGTGAACCGGGACAGGTTCCGGCAGTCGCCCGCGAGATCAATGCCCTCCTCGAGACCTTCGTCTCTGTCCTGCCCACAAGCGACCTGGGCGTGGTGTTCATGGATTTCCCAACGACGAACCTCGTCCGCTCCATCTTCCAGACCGGCTACGGGTTCCAGGAACGGATCCGTTCCCAGCAAGTCAAGGATCCCAGTGCCTGGCGGGAGACCTTCGACTCGGATTCGGACCGACTCGACGACAGCTGGGAGATCTGGTGGTTCGGCTCCCTCGATCGGACCGGCAGGGATGACGCCGACCTGGATGGGCAGGACAATCTGTCCGAGTTCTACGCCGGGACGAGCCCGACGGATGCCGCGAGCCGGCTTGGAGTCACCCTTTTCGGGACCGGGTCCGCCGGACCTACCCTCAGCTGGCCGGTCGTGGAGGGCGTCAGCTACACGATCCAGTCGACCGAATCCCTCTCCACTGGGACGTGGTCCAACCGGGCGTCCGGACTCACCAACATCCCCTACGAAGAGACCGATCCAGGGTCGACCCCAACACGCTACTATCGCGTGGTGGTGGAGGGTGACCCCCTGAAGGGTGTGTCCAGCCTCATCAGCCCTCCGTGATCACCGGATCATGGCGACGGGGTCCATGACTTCGGACTGTCCATGACTTCGGACTGGCCTTGACTGCAGTTCGGCGATACTTTGTCGCCAACATGAAGACTGGTGCCTCCCTGTTCCTGCTCTCCGGACTCCTCTCGGTATCCCTGCTTGCCGACTCCAACACCAAGCAGAAATCGGCCCCCAAGGAGAAGCCCTACACCCTCGACACCTGCATCGTCTCTGACGAGAAGCTGGGCGAGATGGGGGAGCCCTTTGTGACCTCCTACAAGGGCCAACAGGTCAAGATGTGCTGCAAGTCCTGCAACAAGGACTTCGCCAAGAATCCCGACAAGTACCTGAAGAAGCTCGCGGCTGGTTCGACGAACAAGAAGTAGTCGCTCCCACCTCCCGCCAGTTCGCCCATGAAAACGTGGATCACACTCTGCCTGAGCCTTGTGCTCTGCAGTGTCCACGTACTCGGAGCCCTCGCGGCACCGGTCGCGGCGCCGTCGGACGCGAGAGCCTCCTGCTGCAAGCCATCCAGGGGAACTCATTGTCCAACCGCATGCTGTGTGGACCGGGATGCAGCAACACCTTCTGAAGGTTCCGCCACCGGACTGCCGGCCCAGCCGTCCCGGGTGTCGGTTGATACCCCTGCCCTCCTGACACTGGCCTGGCTGCTTTCCGCGCCGCGTCCGGTGCTCCGTCCCCAGGCTGCGGAGCTTGAGGCCGCCGCTGTGGGCGCCGCCATGCCCCTCTTCCTCCGGCATGGCGTCCTTCTGATCTGATCCGATTCATTGCCACGGTCGAAGTGTGCCCGGCGCGGGTGCACCTCGGGGCTTTTCCGTGTCCGCGCCACCCGTCTGTCGTTCCCATGACCGCAATGAATCATGAACTTCCATCCGAACTGTCACGCCCTTCTCCGGGGCCGGCGCTTCCTCCTCGGAATCGCCCTGATCCTGCTGGCACCCCGGCCTGATCTCCAAGCCGCCGACCCAGCCCCGGAGCCACTGAATCCAGCGACATTGCAACGCTGGGTGGCCACGATGGCCACGAACCACCCGTCGCTGAAGGCTGCCGCCGCCCGATCCCTCGCCGCCCGGCTGAACGCCGAAGGAGCCCGTCGAATCGCGGACCCGCAGGTCCAGTTCGCCGGCACGATCTACAGTCCGAAGGGGATGGAAGCCTACCAGCAGGGCAACCTGCTCTACGGGGTGGAACAACCCCTACCCCTCCTCGGAAAGGAACAGGCCGGTCGCGCCGTCGCCCTCCGGGCAGCCGAGGTGGAGGAGGTCCGGGCCGACACCCGGTTCCAGGAGCTGGAGCGTGACCTTACCCTCGCGCTGTTCGAGGCCGCAGTGGCCCGGAAGGCCGTCGAGTTGGCCGAAGCCGACCAATCTTGGATGACCGATCTCATCCGAAGCCTCGAAGCACAGCTGGCGTCCAGATCCATCTCGCAGGTCGCCGTGCTCCGGGCCCAGACCGAGCTGGCCCGACGCCGCTACGAGGTCGAAACCCTCCGGTCCCGGGAATCCGAGGCCCTCGCCACGGTGAACCGTCGCCTCGGACAGGATCCCGCCTCCCCCCTGCCAGGCTTCGTCCTCCCTCCCCCGGCACCCCCCGTCACGGTCACGGAGACACTGATGGCCCGGGCCCTCGAGACGGCACCCCGACGCCGGGTCCTCGAGGCGGAGCGCAAGGAGGCCGGCGCCGTGGTCGAGGCCACCCGCCGCTCGGTGCGACCCGACATCGCCCTCGGCGTGCAGGGGATGCAGTACACCGGGGATGGGGACTTCCGGTCCGGCACCTTCGGCGTGCTCGTCAACCTGCCCCTCTGGAACCGGAGCAACTACCGCAAGGACCTGGCCCGCGACCGGCAGCGTCTGAAATCGGTCGAGGACGAGCAGATCGATGCCGCCCTCGGGGTCCGCGAGGAAATCCGTCGGCTGGGACTGCAGATCGCCGCCGCCCGGCGGGGAGCCGAGCTATACGCGGACGATATCCTACCCAGGGCCGAAGATGCCCGCAGGACGGCACTCGCGCAGTGGACCTCGGGCCAGGGGAACATCCGGGACGTCATGGAGTCGCATCGTGTCCTGCTCGAAACCCAGGCCCAGCTGGCCCGCGCCACGGCGGACCAGTGGACCCTGATCGCCGACCTCACCTACCTCTGCGGCCTGCCCGGTCCGGAGCTTCTGATCCAGACCCCGCCGGCCGTTTCCCATGCTGAACCCGCTTCCGCCTCAAAGCCCTGAACCCAAGCACCCGATGAACGCCTCCCGAATCCTCTGGATCCTCACCGTCGGCATCGCCGCCACGCTGGGCTGGTACCTCGGCCGAAATCCCGGATCCGCAACCGCCACCAAAACCGCCCCCTCGGGCCCCAAGATCCTCTACTACCAGTCGTCCATGCACCCCTGGATCAAGTCCGACCGGCCGGGCAAGTGCACGATCTGCGGCATGGACCTGGCCCCGATCTTCGAGGGGCAGGCCGGGTTCACCGGAGCCGAGGGCCTGGTGACCCTGAGCACCAACAGCATCACCGTCAGCCACGTCCAGACCACCCCGGTCGTCCGCCAACCCGTCGTCCGGACGGTGCAGCTCAACGGAAGCGTGGATGACGACGACTCCCGGCATCGTATCCTGAGCGCCCGGGTGGAAGGCCGGATCGAGCGGCTCTTCGTGAACTTCACCGGGGCCGAAGTCCGGGCAGGGGAACCCCTGGCACTCCTCTACAGCCCTTCGCTGCTGACAGCGGTCCGGGAGTACCTGGCCCTATTGAAGGGGCCTGCAGGGTCTGGCCCCATCCGCGACGCCGCCGCGCTGCGCCTCGTGCAGCTCGGACTCCTGCCCAGCCAGATCGAATCCCTGCCGAGGACCTTTTCCGACACCAACCTCACCCTCGAGATCCTGTCCCCCATGACCGGCACGGTCGTCGGCAAGACCGTGTTCGAGGGACAGGCCCTGACGGTCGGACAGCCGCTCTTCGAGCTGGCCGACTTCGACACCCTGTGGCTGAAGCTCCAGGTGTATGAGAATGACCTCGGCTGGCTCCGTCCTGGCCAGTCGGTCGAGATCACCTCCCCGTCCCTGCCGGGCCTCGTCCTCACCAACGCCATCACGTTCATCGACCCCAATTTCAACGCCCAGACCCGCTCCACCCTGGCACGGGTCGAGATCCCGAACCCGTTGGAATCCACGCCCACAGGCCCCCGACGTCGTATCCAGCACCGTGTCCTCGCGGAGGCACGGGTCCGGGTGGCTTCCGAACCCACACTGACAGTCCCTCGAAGCGCCGTCCTCGACTCCGGCCAACCCCTCGCCTACATCGAACTGGGCAACGGTGCCTACGAACCCCGTCCGCTGCTGCTCGGCCTCCGGGGGGATCGCGACGTCGAGGTGAAATCCGGCCTCGCCGAGGGCGAGCGTGTGGTGACGCAGGGAGCCCTGCTGCTCGATGCCCAGGCCCAGCTCCATCAGCTGGTCCGACCCCAGGCCACCCCCTCGACACCCTCGGCCACCACGGGGCAGGACCTGACCCCAGAGCAGACAGCCGCGATCGCCGACTTCCTGAAGCGGGCCGATGCCGTCCGGGAGGCGCTGTCGAGCGACGCCCTTGCCGACTTCAACGCAGCGCTGCCTGGACTCCACGAGCAGGCCGATCGTCTGGTCCGCGCCCTGACCAACACGCCCGTCTGGTCGGAGGCCGTCGCGCGGATTGTTCCGGCAAGCCACCTCGATCCCGCCCCCGACCTCGAGTCGGCCCGGAAGGAATTCCATCGGCTCAGCGAACCGGTCGTCGGACTCGGACGTCTCCTGCGTCCGCTGCCCGCCTTCGCCACCCTGAAGCTCTACGAGTGCCCGATGACCCGACGCGCCTTCCCAGGAGCACCGCCCAAGGCTGCCTGGATGCAGTTGGGAGGCCCCATCCGGAACCCCTACTTCGGGGCTGACATGCTCGATTGCGGCACGGAGGTCCGGCCATGATCCATCGACTCATCGAGGCGGCCCTGCGCAACCGCTTCCTGGTCCTTTGCGCCTCGCTCCTTCTCTTCGGCTGGGGTTGGAAGGCGTTGCGATCGACCCCGGTCGACGCCATCCCGGACCTCAGCGAGAACCAGGTCATCGTCTTCGCCGACTGGCCCGGTCGCAGCCCCCAGGAGGTCGAGGACCAGGTCACCTATCCGCTCTCCGCCAATCTCCAGGGACTTGCCGGTGTGAAGGCCGTGCGAGCCACCTCGATGTTCGGGTTCTCCCTGATCACGGTCATCTTCGAGGACCGGACCGACAACTACTTCGCCCGGTCCCGG
>CAZZKQ010000108.1:0-9377 GCA_964654875.1 uncultured Verrucomicrobiota bacterium
GCCAATCGTGAACCCCTCCCCCACGAGCTCCGCCCGGTCGCCGCTGCGCACGCCGTCCACGCTGTCGAAGGGGAGAAGCAAGACGCGGTTGTCGCGGAATCCCACGACCTCGGCGAAGCGCTCCGATGAATGGTCGGCCGAGTTCCGGATCATGTGGATCAGAGGGTCGGCCAGCTCCTCGACGAGGTTCCGGTCCAGCTCGGTCTCCTCGCCATCGAGGACCAGCTGGAGCTGCTTCTGCTGCTGTGTGGCGAGATCCCGGACCAGCCGGTTCATCTTCTGGAACGTGCCGCGGATCGGCACCATCCGGAGCGACATGGCGTTCCGCTGGAGCTCGGAGGTGATCCGCCCAAGGGTCCGCAGGCTTCGGGAAAGCCCGCTGTCGGCCAGCCTCTGGATCTCCGGATGCTGGACCACCATCGACTGGGCGATGACGAGTTCCCCGACAAGGTCGACCAGGGCGTCGAGCTTCCGGGTGTCGAGCTTCACGAACCCGGAGGCCCCATCCGCTGCGGCAGCCGCCGCAGGGTCCCGTCGGGGAGTGGCACCACCCTGATTGGTGGGCTTCGATTCCACCGACGAGGAAGCGACTGGGGTCTCCGGGGTCGAAACCGGCATCGGAGGTGCAGCGACGGCAACAGGGGGCCGTGAACCGGAAGGTGGCGGTTCCGCAGCGGGCGCCGATATCACCTCACCGCGGAGCGCCGCCTTGAGCCGCTGGGTGAGCTGCCGGGTCGGGACCACGATCGGCGCACCGGCATTCGTGCCCTGGATCTGGACCCCGATCTCCGCCGTGTACTGCCGGAGCGTGTCGGCACCGGCCAGGATCAGGTCGATGATGCCCTTGTGGATCTGGAGCTCGGAGCGACGGACGGCATCGAGCAATGACTCCAGGTTGTGGGCGAGGTCCCGCAGGGCGTCCAGATGGAGGAACCCGGCCCCTCCCTTGAACGTGTGGAAGGCGCGGAAGATGGAGTTGATCGTATTGCTGTCCGTCGGCCGTTCCTCCAGGACCAGGACACCCTGTTCGATGTTCTGGAGGAGCTCCTGGGATTCCCCGTGGAATTCCCGCAGAAGATCGGCGTCATCCTTGAGATTGAGGCGGATGGCCGGTTCATCGGCGGATGGACCGACGGGGGGAGAGGCCGGCGGGGGGCTGACCGGAGCCGATGGAGGGGCGGGCGTCGCCGCAACGGCCGGGACAGGGGTCGCGGGTTTTGCAACGGCCACAGCGGCGGCGGGAGCCGTGCCAGGAACCCATGCCGGGGGACAGGCCGGCAGGGCCGCCCCCTTACTCCAGACCCCGAGGGCCTCCGTCATCCAGGCATGCCACGCATTCAGGTTCCGGATGTCATCGACGCCAAACACCCCGGTGCCATCCAGGATCCTCTCGAACCAGCCCCGGGCGGTCCCGATGCCCTGCACCAACTCCGGAGGCGCCACCGGCACGGTGAATTCCTCCAGGTCCATCAGGAGGCTGTTCAATGGCAGCAAGCCGCTGTCCCTCCCCTCCTCCACGAACGCGAGTTCGAACCCCATCTTCCCCACGATCTCCGACGCCATCTCGGGGGCGTCCGGGTTGGGGCGGGAAGGGTCCATTGCCCGGGGAAACTAGCCGCGTCCCACGTCGTGGATCGACTTTTTTGTGCCGGTCCAAGGGACGGCGAAGGGACGCAGCAGCCCGTCCCGGGGCGGGCCGCCGCTCAGCCGGCCGTTCCGAACCGTTCCGCCATGCGCTTCCGGACCTCGTCGTCCATCCGGATCAACGGTGGCCAGGGCCGACGGAACCCTTCCCCGGGGATCTTGCGGGTGGCGTCGAAACCCATCTTGCCACCGACCGCGATCTCGCTCGTCGCATGATCCAGGACGTCCGCCGGTCCGCGGGTGATGAGGCTGTCCCGCTGGGGGTCCGTGTCGGCGAAGAGATGGAACAGGACCTCGCTGAGGTTGTGCACGTTGACGTCGGCATCCACCACGATGAGGTACTTGGTGAACATCATCTGCCCCATGCCCCAGAGACCGTGCATGATCTTGTAGGCCTGCATGGGATACGTCTTGCGGATGCTGACCACGACGAGGTTGTGGAAGGTGCCTTCGGCAGGAAGGGCCATGTCCACGATCTCGGGGAAGTTCATCTGGAAGATCGGGAGGAACAGCTTCACCGAGGCCGCGCCGATGTAGAAATCCTCCATGGGCGGGATGCCCACGATGGTGGCCGGGTAGACCGCGTCCCGACGATGGGTCACAGCGGTCACATGGAACACCGGGTACGGCTCCGGGAGGGTGTAGTAGCCGGTGTGGTCCCCGAACGGACCCTCCATCCGAAGGGGCTCGGTGGGATCGACGTATCCCTCGATGACGAAGTCGGCGTTGGCCGGGACCAGGAGGTCGTTGGTCTCGCACTTCACCAGGTCGATCGACTTCTTCCGGAGATATCCGGCGAGCAGGAACTCATCGAGCCCATCCGGCAGGGGTGCCGTGGCCGCGAACGGGAACATGGGGTCGCCGCCCAGGAAGATGGTGACGGGCATCCGCTGGCCGGTCTCGTAGTAGCGACGGCCATGCCGGGCGGCCACCTTCTGCAGCTGCCAGTGGAGGCCTGTCGAACGGTCGTCATAGACCTGGATGCGGTACATGCCGACGTTGCGGTCCCCGGTGTCCGGATCCTGGGTCACGACACACGGCAGGGTGACGAACCGGCCACCGTCCAGGGGCCAGCACTTGAGGATGGGGATGTCCCGAAGCGTGGGTGGAAACGGATCCGTCCCCTTCCTCCAATCCGGCGCGTCGGGCCAGGCATCCTTGCGGCCCGCGGGGGCCTCGTAGCGGTGGATGACATCCTTGCAGGGTCCCGACCGGACGGTCCGGGGTCGTGCATGGCGGAGCTCGAGGGCGGTCCCGAGGAGCTTCATCGCCTGCTTCAGGGTCGCCGGGGGCTTGGCCTTCATCAGGAACCCCAGCTCCTGGGCGGCGGCATCGACCGTGTCGCGTCCCATGCTCAGCGCCATCCGCTTCCACGACCCCAGCGTGTTGACCGCGACCGGGAACGGGGAGATCCGCCCCTGGATGGTGGGTTTTTCGAACAGGAGGGCCTTGCCGCCACCCGGCTTCTTCATCTCGAGGTCGGCGATCGCCGTGATCTCGAGCTCGGTGGCCACGGGCTCGGAGATCCGCCGCAGCTCACCGGCCTCGTCGAGATGCTGGACCCAGTCGCGGAACGATTCGAACGCCATGGATGCAGGGTACCGCGGGTTCGTGGAAGGGAAAGCGTTGGGCCTAACCCAGAGACGCCCTCCGCTGGGTCCCGAGCGTCACAACGGGATCCGTTCAGGGGCGGAACATCCGCCATTCCTCATCCCGCGTCCCACCGGCGAACTTGGAACCCAGCACGGTGCGGGTGCGGGGCACGGAATGTCCGTCGATATAGACCACATTGAAACTGCCCTGGTGGCGCGGAGATCCGTCGTGGAGGGGATCGGTCTCGGCCGTGCGCCGGTTCCATACCCACTTGAATTCCATGCGCTCTTCATCGCTCGACGGCTCGTCCTTCACCGGCCACCCATCCGCAATCAGCAGGGATTCAACAGGCTGTTGCACCGAGGACAGGGGAGCGAATGCCGCACCGATTCCAACCCCCTCTTCCGACTTGATGTCGTTGATCGCGTAATTGTACTGCCATTCGAGGCTGACGCCTTGGGGATGGCCGCGTTTGGGCTCGGAGAAGGCCAGTTTGACCTGAGACGAAGGACAGGACAGGACCACTCGGGAGTTCAGATAGGTGGCCAGGAGATCACCCCAGTACACCTCTGGATCCTCACCCATCTCGGTACCCACATTCCGGTCTCCGTAGTCCTGCGCATAGAGCAGGTTGGCGAGGCCGATCTGCCTGAGATTGGAGAGGCATTGGATCCGCTTCGCCCTGCCCTGGGCCCTGCCGAGTGTAGGGAGGAGCATGCCAGCGAGAATGGCAATGATCGCGATGACGACGAGGAGCTCGATGAGGGTGAAACCGTCCCGTGTCCCAAATGATTGCAACGAAGCCACGTTCTTGTGGTCGATTCCTTTCATGGACCGACATTAGAGAACACGATGCCGGTCTCGCTCCCGGGCGATTGCCCAAAATTGATGCCGGATTGCGTCGCGAACGACATCCCAACCTATCCGGGCCTCCGGTCCCGGGAGTCGATGTCAGGTTGGCGGTTTTGAGAAACCCGTCTAATGTTTGGATCCTATGAACATCCTCAAGAAGTTGGGTTGGGTTGGGATCGCAATGGCCTCGATCTGGGTCACCGCGACGGCAGGCACCAATGGGTTCTACATCCCCACCTTCCGGGGGCAGCCCGGGACGACCTCCTCCCTCTGGGAAACCTTCACGGTGCCGACCGGTGCCCCGGGCAATCGGCCGAATTTCGGCAACGATCTCTCTCCCATTCTGACCCAGTTAACCCCGGGTGCGCTGATCACCGGGACGGGCAACATCTACAACATGGCCGAGGCGAGCGCCTTCACGATCAGCTACGCCTCTGGATCAGGTCCCCTCGGCCTGGTGGTGCTCCAGGCCCGGACATTCGGCACGGAGCTCGACTACGGCAGTGTGCGGCTCACCTATGATGGCGGATCCCTGACGACGACCCGGACGGAGACCGACAGGGTCCAAGTGGGAACACCGGGAACCCCCGGCAGCGGCGTCTACGTCTCCTCGGCCTGGCAGTGGGACCTCACTGGGCGCAACGTCAGCAAGTACTCGATCTCCTTCAACGCGGCGGAACACAGCCTGAGCTTCGATTCGGCCCTGCTGGATGTGCAGGCGGTCCCCGAGCCTGGAATCCTCGCCCTGATGGCGATTGGCACGGGGTTCCTCGTCGTGGGACTGCGCCGCCGCAAGTCAGGGTCCGGTGAATAAAATCGCCAGAATCACCAGGTGATTTCTGGTGTCGGGCCCGTAGGTTGATCCCATGAGAGAGTCCTGGAAGTCCCGCGTCCTCGGAAGCTCGCGAAGTGCTGCCTGGGGCCTGTTGGCCTGCGGTTGGATGCTGGCCCGTGCGCTCGGAGGCGAGTTCTCCATCGCCCCTTCAGCACCGTCGATGGATCGCTGGGTGTATCCATTCGGCGACTTCCTGGGTGACCGGTCGGTGGCGCCCAACTTCGCCTCCTTCGACCCCCGGTTTGACACCCGGGACGCCCAGTACCTCATGGGCTGGACCACCGACGGGCTCGTTGTGACCAACGCCGGTCCCTCCCGCTACCTGCTGCGACGCGCCCGTCTGGAGGTCCGAAACACGGTCAACAACGCATTCGTCTACGACCCGACCTTCGATCCCTACCTGACCTACGCGACCAACCAGCCGGGATACGTGGCGGACGCGGATCCGGGGCGTCCGGTGGAACTCTACGGTGCCGGGTTCCGGAATGGATTCACCACCGCCACCTTCCTGGAGAACTCCCCCTACGGACGGATCAACCCGATCACCTCCGGCAACATCTCGATCGGCACCCGCAACGCGTTCGCGGCGATGTTCGGGGATCAGGGCCAGCTGGTGGATGTCTCCAACAACGTGGGACAGGCCAATCCCGAGTGGACCCAGCCGCCATTCGAGGTCCGCCCCTGGGCCGTCGGAACCACCACCAATGCGGCTCCGGGGGAGCTTGTGCCCGAGGACGCGCTCTTCACCTTCGACATCGACCTCAAGGATCCGTGGATCGTCGGATACCTCCAGTCGGCCCTCAACGAGGGGCGGCTCCGACTGATCCTCGCATCGTTGTCACCCGCGAACCAGGTGACCCCCGGCGGAACCGGAGGAGGAGGAGCCGGCGCCTATCCGCAATGGGCGACCCGCGAGAACCTGCTGTTCGCACCCCCCAGGCTGATCCTCGAAGGGGTCGTCGTGGGCCCGGAGGACACCGATCAGGACGGTCTGCCGGACGACTGGGAACGCTTCCATTTTGGATCCCTCGACAAGGCTGCCGCAGACGACACCGACCAGGATCGTGCGACGGAACTCGCCGAATACCAGACGGACACCGATCCGAATTCCCCCGGCAGCTACCTTCGGATCGACAGCGTGACGTGGGATGGGGATCGCAATGCCACTCTCGGATTCCCAACGGCCCCGAGCCGGAGCTACCGGGTGGAGACCAGCCACGATCTCCAATCGTGGTGGCCGGCCCAGGGCGGCCTGACCTACCCGAGTCCGGGTCGTGCACTCTTTGTGGAGCAACGTCTCACGGATCCTCCGATGCCACCGGCCCAGGCGTACTACCGGGTCGTCGCAGAGTAGGAAGCCACGGGATCAGCACGGGTTTCCGAATCCCCACCTCGGCAGGGATTTGGGCCCAGAGCTCCCCTTCCCGAAGCGTCGCTCAGGGCGCCGGAACAATCCGGTGGAATCGGCGGGCCAAGGCTGCCGGCTCGGACAGATACAGGGTCATGCCCGTGCCCGGCAGGACCGGACCCGGACGGGGCGTCAGGTTGCCCAGGTCCTCACCCTGCTCCACGAGATAGTTGCTCCCAAGGGCGGTCCCAAACTGGATCTCGGGTTCCCCGGTCAGCCCGTCGATGTCGATGTGGATCTGACCCGGCAGAAGGGGATCCAGCACCTCCATGGGACGCATCATGTCGTTGTCCTCATGGTCGAGGATGTGGCAGTGGTACACGTAGGGACCCCTCAGCTGGGGCTGTGTGGGCCATTGCATGACCACGCGGGTGATGGCCTGTGGACCACAGCGGACCACATCCTTCGGACCCAGTTCGTTGGGAAGACCGGACCTCCGCTTGGCACCCGTGGTGTAGAACTCCAGCGGTTTCAACCGTCCCAGCAGGCGGTCGGTGATGTAGTTGGACACGCTCGCGGCCTGATTGGTCCCAAACGGCATCCGATCCAGGACGAAGAAATCCAGAAGGTGGATGTGCATGGGATGGGCCTCCGGGGAGAGGTTCACGAACTGCCAGATCTCGATGTCACCGGCCCTCGGGGTCTCGGTCACCGGGTCCATGAACCGTCGCATGTTCAGCGAGGCGAACAGGTTGGTGTCACGGCTGAAGACCAGGCCCGGGAATGGGGTTTCGATCGCCAGATCCAGCGTGACAGTCCGGGTCCGCACCGCCCGCTTCGCCAGATCCGCGGCGACCACCGGGTTGGTCACCAGCACGCTCGGGAGACGACTCGGATCCGGTGACGGATCCTTCTGCTGCACCTGGAACTGGAGGAAGGTGCCCCCGAGGACATTGAGGGGTTCAGAAGGAGGAAGCGCGCGGGAATCGTCATCGAACGAATTGGTGACGACGAGCCGCGTCCCGTTGGTGAGGCCCGAGAAATCCACGACGACCTCCGCCCGTTCCCCAGGCATCATGCGGAGCGTGGAGACGAGCTGGTTGGTCAGGGCGATCCGGACCGGTGCCGCGAGGAACCCATCGTCCGTCGCGATCTGGTCCATCGGATGACTTTGCCCCTCCTTGATGAGCGCCAATCCCAGGGTTCGGAAGCCACATCCGTTCAGGATCCGGAACCGATACTTGCGGGGCTCAACCTCGAGATAGGGGGCGATCTTGCCGTTGACGACAGGAAGATGGTGCCAGGGGGGAACCCCGACCGACAGGAGCGTCGCCGGACTCGTGTTCGTCTGCAGATCCCGGTCCTGGAAGGCCAGCGGGATGTCATAGGCGCCGGAGGGCAGGCCCAGCGGATCCTCCACGGCGGGATTCCGGAGCAGATAGAACCCGGTCAGTCCGGCATAGACATTGTTAGCGGTCACGCCGATCGCATGGTCGTGGTACCAGAGGGTCTCATGGTCTCCGCTGAGATCGGTGTTGTCATAGTAGTAGACCCGCTCTTCGCCGGGCCGAAACCACGCGGTTGGATGCCCGTCGAACTGAGGTCGGTTCGCGCCGCCATGGAGGTGGACAACGTTCTGGACCAGGCTGCCGTGCACACCATGGTTGTTCGTGTCGGGAGGGAGCCAGGCCGGATACTCCTTCGGAAGCCGGTTGATCCAACGCACGTAGATGGGCTGGCTCTCGAGGGCCACAAGCGTCGGACCGGGATAGCTCCCGGCATAGCCCCAGACCGGCACCTCCGGGAGGTCCCTATGGAACCGATGCATCAGCTGCACCATGGGCATGTCGTAGACCGGGATGCCGTTCGACAGGCCGACGGGCTGGGCCACGGGAGGAATCGGCAATGGATCGACGAACGGGACGATGTTCGTCACCGCCATCGGAGTCCCGGAGCCACTGCCGTGTCCGGAATGTCCGGAGTCGGCGGCGCGAAGGAGCGGAACGGCGGCAAGCAGCGACAGCAGGAGAAGAAGCTTCATGGCAAGATTCGGACGGCGGAACCATCCACCCAGAGAGTGATTCAACCCACCGGCGCTGTCGATCGCCGGGATTCAGGGACTTGGACGGACCCGGTCACGCTGGATCCACACCCCGCGCCTTCAGCTCCCCGAGCGTCCATCGATACTCGCTGACCAACATGTCCTCGACCCGGGCCTGCTTCAGTTCCTTGGGCAGGACCTCCCAGGTGTAGGTCTCCATCTCCAGATGGGAGCAGAGCCGGGGGTTCTGCTTGAGGACGTCGAGGGTTCCACGGAGGTGATCCACCGTCGTACCGAGGAGCACCGTCTCCGGCGCATGCAGCGGGATGTGGAAGTGGATCCGCCATTCGCGGTCGAACTGCGGACCATCGCTCTCGGAGGTCGCCAGCGCTCGATCCAGGTCGGCATGTCGGACCAGCTCCCCATCGGCCCGTCGTTCGATCACCTGGTGGAAGTACACGCCATCGTCGAACGACGGCAGGACCGCCCGGACCTCATGCGTCGGATGCACCCGGAGCGCATTGCTGAGGTGGATCTTGCTGATGCGGATCCCGCGGCGATGCAGCCGATGGAGGGCCTCCCCGGGGGACTCGAACTGGAGCGCGAAATGGCAGGTGTCGTAGTTGATGCCCAGATGCTCTCGAAGCCGGAGATCCCCGGGTCGATCCGCTTCCAGCTGGCTGAAGAAGGCCAGGAACTCCGCGGTATTCTCGACGGTGCCGAACGGCTCCGGCTCGAGCCCAAGGTGGAGCTTCCGACCCGTTCGTCGCGTCAGCTGCTCCTGGTGGTCGACACAGCGCCACAGGTGGTTCCGGGCCACGGCCAGCTCACGGGATCCGAGCCCGAACTGCTTGAAGCTCACCGGCACCGTGCTGACGGATCCCTCGACCCCTTCGGGGACGAGTTCGGCGAGGATGTCGAACAGACGGTTCGTGTAGGCGAGGCGCTCGGGAGAGGTCCAGTCGGGCTGACAGACCTGCTCCTTCACCCGGGTGCCGTGGAAGTTGCCGAAGGGAAAGCCGTTGATCGTGAAGACGTAGCAGCGGTTGCGGTCCAGCCAACGC
>CAZZKQ010000109.1:0-9344 GCA_964654875.1 uncultured Verrucomicrobiota bacterium
GCCTTCCGGTGATGGAGTCCGGATGGTCCAGCAGTTCCGGGACCGTGCCGGCCGCGACGAGGCGGCCGCCGTGGACACCCGCGCCCGGGCCGAGGTCGATGACGAAGTCGGCACGGCGCATCGTGTCCTCGTCGTGCTCCACGACGACCAGCGAGTTGCCCCGGTCGCGCAGGGCGATGAGGCACTCCAGCAGGCGGTCGTTGTCGCGCGGATGCAGGCCGATGGTGGGTTCGTCGAGGATGTACAGGACCCCGCTGAGGTTGGAACCGAGCTGGGCGGCGAGGCGGATCCGCTGGGCTTCGCCACCGCTGAGCGTGACGACGCTGCGGCCGAGCTGGAGGTATCCCAGTCCGACCTCCCTGAGGAACCGGAGCCGTTCGCGGATCTCGGGCAGGATGTCGCGTCCGATCTCCGCACTTCGCCCCGCGAGCCGGATCGAGGCGATCCAGTCGGCCGCCTGGTCGACCGACATGCCCCCGAGGAGGTCAAGGGTGGTGCCGGGGTCGTCCTCCCCGGTGAACCGCACCGCCCGCGACTCCGGCTTGAGTCGTGCGCCGAGGCATTCCGGGCAGATCTCCCGTTCCGTGGCCCAGCGCCACCAGCTTTCCTCGACGGCATCGGCGTTGGCCCCGCGATCCACCTCGGGGAGGTGGAACAGTTCCCCGAACCCCCGGCATCGGGGGCACCAGCCCTGGCTGGAGTTGTAGCTGAAGTCCTTGGGGTCGAGCGGACCGAAGCTCCGCCGGCACTGCGGACACGCCCGTTCGGTGGAGTGCACGGTCAGGCGATCGGACCGGTCGAGGGCGAAGAAGACACCCTTCCCGATGGAGAGGGCCTCCTCGACGAGCTCGCGCAGGCCCCGGGTTGGGCTCGGATCCGTCGTCCCTGTCCGGGTGGACCGCGGCGCCGTGCGCCTCTCGGTGATCCTCAGGACCGTGCCCGACCGGGTGAAGGATCCAATGACGACCTCGACATCGTGCTCCTTGAACCGGTCGAGTCGGAACGGCTGGTCCGTCGGGTACCAGCGCCCATCGGCGCGCAGCTCCTGATAGCCCTCGTTCCGGGCACAGGTTGCGATCTCCGAGTGGAAGCCCTTCCTGTTCCGGATGACCGGCGCAAGGAGCGTGAGTTCGCCGCGATCCTTCGCCGAACGCTCGAGGGTCGCGACGAGCTGGTCCCGGGTCTGGGGTTCCACCGGCACCTTGCAGTCGGGGCAGTGCTGCGTGCCCAGTCGTGCGAACAGGAGCCGGAGGAAGTGGTGGATCTCGGTCACCGTGGCGACCGTGCTCTTTCCGCCGCCCCGGGCCGTGTTCTGTTCGATGCTGACCGTGGGGGGAAGGCCCGCGATCAGGTCCACATCCGGTCGACCCAGCTGTTCGACGAACTGCCGGGCGTAGGCGCTCATGGAGTCGAGGAACCGCCGCTGGCCCTCGGCGAACAGGAGGTCGAAGGCCAGGGTGCTCTTGCCGCTGCCGCTCACCCCGGTGATCACCACGAACCGGCGGTGGGGGATGTCGACGTCGAGCCCCTTCAGGTTGTGCTCCCGCGCCCCGCGGATGACGACGGAATCCGTTGGGGTTCCGTCGTTGGGCTTGGAGAGGGCGGTCGGGGTCGACATCCGGCAACGTTTAGCGTGGGTCGGTGCCATGGCAACTGCGTCGACTCGGTGACAGGTCTGTCGGCGCCCTTGACCGATGGTCCCGGGACTGGCAATTCGAGGTGGTCTCGGTTCCGTTCCACCTCCCAAGCCCCCTCCATTTCATCATGCCCACCCGCACCCAGGACCTCCTCGTCCTCGTCGCTCGGATCCTCGCCACCGCCGCCATCGTCCGGTACGGATTCGCCAAGTTTCTGGACACAAAGGTCTTCATCGAGGACCCGGCCACCATCGGGTTCATGAAGGCCTTCTTCGGCGAATCGAAGGCTCCCGTATGGCTCGCCTATGCGAACGCCGTGTTCCAGACCGGTGCGGGTCTCTGTGTGATGGTGGGATTCAGGGCCCGTTGGGCCTCGTTCCTTCTGCTGCTCTGGCTGGCGGCCCTCACCTATTTCGGACATCCGTTCTGGGCGCAATCCGGGGCCGAGAGGGCGACGAACGAGGGCTATTTCCTCCGCAACCTGTCCATGATGGGGGCCCTGATGATGGTGATGGCGACGGGTGCCGGAAACCTGGCCCTCGACAACAGAACCGAGGGCGGTAACGGATCCCGGCGCTAGGACCACATCGGCATCTCCAGCTGTCGGACCGCGGAGGCTGCGGGGTCGATCCGGTCGCGGCCCGTCAGCCCCCGTTCTTCGAGCTCCGCCCTGAGATGCCGGAATCCTGAGCCCTTGCGGCTGCCGTGTCGGACCAGGACGCGGCGTGCCTCGGATCGTGTCGAAGGCAGGCGGCGGATCGACTGGAGCCGCTCCCGCGCCTGACGGTAGGCCGTCGCATGGTCCACCACGGGCCGCGGATAGTCCCTGTCCAGCACGCAGCCGCTCTGTTCCTGCACCGACGTCGACATCGTCTCGGGGCGTGCGAGGTGGGCGAGGGGCACCTGTGCCAGTTCGGGCACCCAGCGTCGGATGAAGACCCCGTCGGGATCGTGGTCGATGGCCTGTTTGGCGGGGGAGTAGATCCGGACCGTGTTGATGCCGGTGGTCCCGCTCTGCATCTGGGCCTGGCTGAAATGGATCCCTGCCTCGAAGTCGAGGAAGTGTCGCGCGAGGAACACCGCCGTGGGCCGCCAGTGGAGTCCCAGATGGTGGCTGGCGAAGCTCATCAGCATCGCGCGCATCCGGAAGTTCAGCCAACCGGTCGCCTGGGCGCAGCGCATCGACGCATCCACCATCGGATATCCTGTCCGGCCGTTGCACCAGGCGTCGAACTGGCGGCGTCCCTCGTCCGATTCCGTGAACGATTCCCTTAGCCCATCGAACGTCCGCACGAAGTTCTCGAATTCGATGCGCGGCTCGTCCTCGAGCTTCTGGATGAAATGGCAGTGCCATCGGAGACGGGATCCGAAGCTCCGGAGGGAGTCGAACCACCGTCGATCCACCGGCAGCCCCGCGGACCGCTCGGCCGCGAGGGTGGCGAGGCGTTCCCGTAAGGCGTGGTGGACCGAGCGCATCGAGAGGCATCCCCAGGTCAGGTAGGGGCTGATGCGGGAGCACGAATCCCAGCCGGTCACCGGGGAGGACATCCCTCGGCGGTAGTCGAGGGCCCGCACTTCGAGGAACCGCTCGAGCGTCCAGCGTCCCTCGCCTTCACCCCCGCGCTGGGCCTCGGTCTTCGAGGAGGGATCCAGACCGAGCTGCGCCGGTCCCAGGATCCCATCCGAGGCCACGGAGCCCGACGACGCGATCCGGAGCGGGGGTGGCAACACCGGATGCGACATGACCCGGTCCCATCGCTCCGACCATCCGTCCCGGCTCTGCAGGCGGCGCACGACACCGTCCTGTCGGATCTGGGTCCAGATCACACCCCGGTCCCGACACCAATCCGCGACATCCCGATCCCGTCGGAAGGTGATGTCGTTGCCGGTCTCCTCATGGGACCAGAGCGAGCGGAACGGGGACTCCTGCCGGAGACGCTCGAGAACCCCGACGGCCTCACCCAGCCGGGTGACGAGGCGGCCCCCGAGTGAGGCGAGGCGTTCGGACAGTTCCTGCAGGGATTCGGCAATGAACTGGGAGTGGCTCGGGTCCCACTCTGCCGACCTCAACAGGGAGGGTTCATACACGTAGAGACAGACCACCGGGCCGTTCGCCGCGGCTTCGAGGAGCGGGGCATGATCCCGGATTCGCAGATCGCGTTTGAACCAGACGACTTGGGTGCGGGGGTCCACCTCCGAAGGTGCGCCGCTTCGCACGGGATGCAACCTCCCGGGAGGGTCGGTCATGCCGTGCGCGTGAAGAGCTTTCCGGGGCTCTGTCCGACAAGCCGCTTCAGCTCCAGTGCGAACAGGGTGGAGGCGATCTGGGCCGGGGGAAGCGCCGTCGCCCGGATGACCTCATCGATGGAGCGCTCGACCCTGTCGTCGAGTGCCGCAAGGACCCGGGCCTCGGTCTCCGATAGGGGCAGGGTGGGCCGTTCCGCCGGTCCGTCATCGGTTCCGGGGCGGTTGGTGGGCGGGAACAGGTATTCGAACTCGGTCAGGATGTCCTCGGGCCCCTCGCAGAGCTTCGCGCCCTTCTTGATGAGGTCGTGGCATCCCTTGCTCCGGGGCGAGTCGATCCGACCCGGGACCGCGAACACCATCCGGCCGTAGTCCGTCGCGAAGTTTGCCGTGATGAGCGCCCCGCCGTTCAGGTTGGCCTCCACGACGACCGTCCCGAGGGTGAGACCCGCGACGATCCGATTGCGGATGGGGAAGGTCTGCCGATCGGCGCACCGGTTGAAGGGGAACTGGGTGACCACCGCACCCTGTCCGGCCACCCGGTCGAACAGCGCGGCATTCTCGGCCGGGAACACCTGGCTGATGCCGGTGCCCAGGACGACGATCGTGCGTCCCCCGGAGCTCAACGCACCCTGGTGGGCCGCCGTGTCGATCCCCCGTGCACCCCCGCTCACGACCGTCACCCCGGCGTAGGCCAGCTGGTACGCCAGACGTCGGGCCGTCTCGATGCCGTAGGGCGTCGAGAGACGGGATCCAACCAGGGCGATTCCGCGGAGATCCGAGGGTTGAAGCCGGCCCCGGATGTACAGCACCGGGGGAGGGTCGTAGATCTCACGGAGCGGACCGGGATAGTCCGGATCCAGCTGGGTCACGATCGTGCAGCCGAACTCCCGGATCCTCCGGAGCTCGCCGGCGGTGTCCACGGTCGACTCCCACGAGGCGATCGCCTGCGCGGTCTCAGGCCCTATCCCATGGACGGAAAGCAGCTGGGAGGCCGAGGCCTTGAGAATCGCCAGCGGATCGCCGTCGAAGTGCTGGAGGAGATGACGCAGGCGGATCGGTCCGACATGCTCGATGAGGTTGAGGGTGATGAGGGCTTCCTGTGGGCTCATGTCGACAGGGTCGTCGATGGCCGGAGGGGGACGCGAGGGTCGGACTCTCCCCAGATTTGGGGATTGCAGGGTCGCACCGGAGGGTCGGACTCCGGGTCAACCCCACACGGGGCGCTCCTTCTGGCGTCGGCCCCGCTCACCCTTCGCCCTGCGCCTTCCTGGCCTCCGCGCTGTGCGTTCGGTTCCAGTTTGGGGGTTGAGGGGCTGGATCCCTCGGGCGTAGCGTCACCGGCCCATGGCCTCCGAATCCTCGATGCGTCCCGATGGACGCCTGCCCGATCAGCTCCGTCCGATCCGATTCCAGAACCACATCGCGCCCCACGCCGCGGGTTCGACCCTCATCGAATGGGGCAACACCCGGGTCATCTGCGCCGTGATGGTCGACGAGTCGGTCCCGCCCTGGATGAAGGCCAAGAAGGTCGAGGGCGGCTGGATGAGCGCCGAATACTCGATGCTTCCGTACTCGACCCTGGACCGGAAGGCCCGCGACATCGGGAAGCTCAAGCTGGATGGACGTTCCCAGGAGATCCAGCGCCTGATCGGACGCTCCCTCCGCGCGGTGGTGGACCTCGACAAACTCGGACCCCGGACCCTGTGGGTCGACTGCGACGTCCTACAGGCCGATGGCGGCACCCGGACCGCGAGCATCACCGGGGCCTATGTGGCGCTTTCCCTCGCCGTTGCCCGGCTCAAGGCCGAGGGCAAGCTCACCGAGTCCCCCCTGAAGAGCCCTCTCGCTGCGGTCAGTCTGGGCGTGGTCGAGGGCCGACCGGTCCTGGATCTCAACTACATCGAGGACAGCGCGGCGTCCGTGGACATGAATCTGGTCATGAACGGAGCCGGGGAATTCATCGAGATCCAGGCCAGCGGCGAGGAGGCCACGTTCAGTGGGGCTCACCTGGGCGAGCTGCTGCGGCTGGGGGGACTTGGCATCACGCAGCTGATGGACCTCCAGCGGCAGGCCATCGGAACGACTGCAGGCTGATCCGGAGGTGCGCGATTCCATCCCGTGAAGACGACCCTGTTCCTGATCCGCCACGGCGAGGTCGAGACCCGATACCATCGGATGTTTGGTGGCAGCCGGATCGACATGGAGCTGTCCCCCCAGGGCCACCAGCAGGCCGACCGGCTGTCGTCGTGGCTGGCCCGGACGCCCATCGATGCCGTCTACGCCAGTCCGATGCGCCGGGTGCAGCTGACCTACGAGCCGTTCCGACGCCACCACGTGGGCGAGCCCGTCATTCTGCCGGGACTGCGGGAGATCGACTTCGGGGACTGGACCGGACTGGGTTGGGATGAGGTCCAGAGCCGTTTCGGCATGTCGGCCTACGACTGGCTCGACCATCTGGAGCAGGAGCGGGTGACGGGTGCGGAGTCGCTGCACGGGTTCAAGTCCCGGCTCAACGCGAGCATCGACCAGATCGTCCGCGAGCAGCCGGGTCGCACGGTGGCGGTCTTCTGCCATGGCGGGGTCATCCGCGGGATCCTGTCGCACCTCCTCCACCAACCGCTGCGCTGGTTCGAGCACATCGAAGTCGACTACGCGAGTGTCACCTGGGTGGACGTCGGAATCCTCAAGGCCGGACGTCCCCGAAACGAGATCCAGCTGCTGAACTTCACGCCGTGGCGGGACCTGCCGTGATCCGTTCCGGCGCGTCCCGGTCCGAGATCCGGCTTGCGCCACCGGGGGGGCTGCAGACGAAATGAGCGGGTGATTCCCCACCTCCTCCGGCGAAGCCTGATCGCCGTCACCCTCCTCTGTACTGCCATGGCGGACCCTGACCTTCGACTCGGACTCATCGGCCTCGACACGTCGCACGTGACGGCATTCACCGAGATCCTGAACAACCCGGCCGCCAAGGATCATGTGAAGGGCGCCCGGGTGGTCGCCGCGTTCAAGGGAGGCAGTCCAGACATCGAGTCGAGCTGGTCGCGCGTCGAGGAGTATACGAAGACCCTCCGGGACAAGTATGGCGTCCGGATCCACGACTCCATCCCGGAGCTCTGCCGGAATGTCGACGCGGTGCTCCTGGAGAGCGTGGACGGGCGTCCGCATCTCGAGCAGGTCCGACCGGTCCTCGCCTCCGGGAAGCCGGTCTACATCGACAAACCGATCGCCGGCACGCTTTCGGATGCCATCGAGATCTTCCGCCTGGCGGAGACGGCGAAGGTGCCGGTCTTCACCGCCTCGTCGCTGCGGTTCGCATCCAACACGCTGGCAGTCCGGAACGGATCGATCGGCACGGTCACCAATGCCTGGACCAGCAGTCCGGCCCATCTGGAGAAGACCCACCCCGATCTCTTCTGGTACGGCGTCCACGGCGTGGAGTCGCTGTTCACGGTGATGGGCACGGGCTGCGTGAGTGTCCGGCGCGGCACCACCCCGGAAGGTGGGATTGAGGTCGTGGGGACGTGGAAGGGCGGACGTCGTGGGACGTTCCGTGAGGGCAAGGGCTATGAGGGGCGTGCCGAGGGGACGAAGGGGTCCTCAGCGGTGGGCGCCTATGATGGCTATGCACCGCTGATCGCCGCGGTGGTGCCGTTCCTCAGGACGGGCGTGGCCCCGGTGCGGCCGGAGGAGACCCTCGAGATCTTCGCCTTCATGGAGGCGGCCGACGAGAGCAAGCGTCGGGGCGGGGCCGAGGTCACGCTGGCCGAGGTCCTCGAGAAGGCCCGACGCCGGTGAGCCAGGACCCGGGGCGGTGGCGTCACCGTCCAGCCTGGACCCGATAGAACTGCTGCGGGAACTGGGCCTTGCGGGTGTCGGCCAGCCGCAGCACCTCGCCGGCCCCGGGTCGAGGCCCATCCACTGTTTGCCAGTCCCGGAGGTCCAGGCTGGCCTCGAGTCGATAGCTCCAGCCGGCCAGCGCGAGGACCTCCACCTCCCTTTGTGAGGGCAGGAGCGTGACGTTCCCAACCGGTGCGTCCGGGACGACGACCTCGATGTTGTCGACCCAGCCCGCCGCGCGGAGGGAGTCGCTGAAGGAGGTGCGCTCGTCCCAGACAATCAGAGCGAGGGCGTCCAGCTGGAACCCTCCGAATCCGTCGGGGATGGCGATCCGGGTCGTGGCCATGATCCGTCCCGCCACCTCGACCTCGGTCACCACCTGGCGGGGGTTGGCCTCGTGGTGGACCCGCACCCGGTGGGTCGGTCCGGCCTCGAGCGTGACGGGGAAGGCGAAATCGGCGAGCACCTTGCCATGGCTGTCGAAGGTGATGGTCGACAGCGTGGGCTCCACGGTCCCGTAGCCGGGGATGAAGCCCTCGGGAAACCAGTTGAACTCGAGGACCTCGAAGGCCTTTCCGGCCCCGCGGAGGTATCGGTTTGCCCTCGCTCTGGGAAGGTTCAGCAATCCGACCGCCACCTGCATCGCCCCGGGACGTCCCGTGCGGAGTCCGCCTTCGGCATGGGTCAGCTGGAGGTCGAAGGCCAGGGAGAACTCCTGCGTCTCCGAGACGGGCTGGGGCAGGGGGTGGGCGAAGAAACTGTGGGGACAGGCGGTGTCCCAAGTCACCTCCATCCGCCCCTCGGAGGCGTTCCAGACAAACCGGTTGGTCTCGCCGCTGGAGATCCATCCGCGTGGGAGGGGATCCTCTGTGAAGTCCTCCCTCCATGTGGCCGCCTCGAGGGGGAGCGAACCCAGCCCGAGGATCCAGAGCAGACCCATGAGGAGGAGGGCCGAGGTCGTCGCGCTGGGCCCGGTCTCCGGAGCTGGGGGCCACGGGCAGTGTCGACAGCCATTCCCGCAGCAGTAGCCCCGTCTCAGGAGATATTTCCCGGTCAGGACCATCCGACCCGTCCCGGGCTCCCAATAGAAGTCGTCCGGGTTTGGCCGCGGATCCGGGCGCGCCTGGAGGGCCTCCATCACGCAGGACCTGCAGACGCATGACCGACCGCGGGCTTCCTCAGGCAGGCGGTTCAGCAGCTCCTCCGGGAAGTTGGCCCGTGCACACCAGCAGGGTCCCTTGTAGGCATCGCACGAGGCCTGCTGGCAGCTGTTGGCACGACCGCACAGCGGGCACTTCGCCGGATCCACCCCAAAGGACGTCGGTCCATCGGGATCCTGGGCGGGCGGTGCGGTCATGGAGTGGCGACTCGGGGTTTCACCGTCGGAAATCAGGCGTCGCCACGACGCGGTAGAACTGTCCGGCAAGGATCCCGGTCCGGGCATCCGTCAGGCGAAGCGGGGTCCCGTTTCCCGGAACCGCCTCGCCGATCGGGATCCAGGTCGCCAGGTTCTGGCTCGCCTCGAGAGTGTAGGTCCAGTGCGGCTGGGCCGTGACCTCGATCTCCCGGGTCTTCGGGTCGAGCCGGACCTTGGGTGCCGGGGCTTCGGTGGCTACGAGGGTA
>CAZZKQ010000110.1:0-7902 GCA_964654875.1 uncultured Verrucomicrobiota bacterium
CGGCCGCCTGGCTCCTCGCCACCTCGCGGTTCATCGACAGGGTGGAAAACAGGACGCCGACGAAGACCAGCACTGCGACGAGGCCCACCACCAGACGCGCCTCGTCGAGCCTCGATTCCGTCTCGCGATGCGTCCGCTCCAGGAGCGTGTCCTGGTGGCGGCCGATGCGTTCGGCGGCCTTGCGGACCTCGGCGAGATACCGCATCTGGTGCTCGGGTTTGCCTTCCGGAATCACGGCCGGCTGTCCTTCCACCTGGGGAGGATCCACCACGAGGCGGGTCGACGCGGTCAGGGACGTCACCGCCCGTCGGAGCGCGGTGACGGCCTCCCGCTGCGCCGGTTCCCGGGAAACGCGGACCTCGAGGGCCTCGAGCGAGGCCTCGAGCGCATTCGTGGCGGATCGGTATGCCGGAAGGTCGGCCTCGTCATCCGACAGGGCGAAGGCCTCCGTGGCGATGCAGACGTCCGCCGCCCCTTCCTCGACCTGCTGCAGCAGCGCCGCCATGCGGTCGCGGTCCCGGAGCACCGCGGCGCTGTCGGTGAGCCGGTGCACGCTCCAGTACGACACGGCGCCGACGGCGAGCAGCAGGAGCATCCCGAGGAGGAACCCGACCTGGACGCGCCGCTCGGTGCCCGGCGCGTCGGACGACTCGAGCCGGATCTCAGGGCTCTCCGGAGCCTTCGGGGCAGGGAGTCCGGTCGCGGGGTGTTCAGGGTCGGGGGGCGCCATGTCGTCGGTCCGGACGGTACGGTGGGGCGACCCTGAGGTGGCTCGCGATCCCGGGCCAGTCTATTTCCGGAAGCCTTCGGACCCGGAGGGGTCTGGCCCACAGGGCCCGCCCTCCGTTGAAGGATGCGATTGTGGGACCGGTCCGGGCCGATCCGACACCGGCGTCAGGCCGGTGCCGTCGCGGCGGAACCCCCACGGATCCGGGCCATGAGCGTCTCGAGACGACGACCGTACTCGACGAAGTTGGTCCGCAGGGCATCGTCCTGGGCCTGCGCTTGCGCGTCGTGGAACACGGCCACCATGTGCGGTTCGATGCTCAGCGCGGCGTCGTAGCCCCGGGCGAGGGCGTCGGCCAGGATGCGTTCCACCGCGCCCTCTCCCTCCCCGGGCCAAGTGTAGTCGGCATCGTTCTTCGCATCCACCCACCGGGCATCCTTGATGTGGATGTGCGCCACATGGTCCCGGACCGCGGTCCAGAATTCCCACGGATCCTGGCGCGGCCAGGGCCGGGCCTTGGACCGGTCGGCGTTGAACACCGGATTGGCGGTGTCGAACACCCATTTCAATCCCGGGACCTGGTCGATCAGTTCGAGTGCGTGGCCCGGGCTCATGCCCCCGAAGTTCATGCAGTTCTCGTGGACGGCCTGAACCCCGACGTCGGCGAAGCGTTGGACCACCTCCCGGACGCGTTCGACCACGACCTTCGGGAGCCGGAATTCCTCCTCCGGGGGCTTGAAGCTCATGATCCGGATGAAGCGGGTGCGGAGTCGGGCGAGTCGCGGGATGGCCCGGGCCACCTCGGCACGGGTCACCTCGAAGGGATCCTCCACCCGCTTGGCCCAGTTCATGATCGTGGACCCGAAGCAGTACACGGAGATGCCGGCGGCCTCGAGGTCCCCGGCCGCACGCTCGAACGCCGGCTCGGGGAGGTCGTGCAGGTTGGCCTTGGGGACGCCCGGGACCTGTATGTTCCGCGCCTCCAGATGGGACCAGCCGAGTTCGCGGGTGGCCTGGATCTGGGAGTCGAGGGAATTGCCAGCCTCGTCGCCGATACCGCAGAGGATCATGGGCACAAGAAAACGCCACCCGCTGGGGTGGCGTTGGTGGAAACCGGTGTCGTCAGGACTTGCCGCGGGTCTTCTTCGTCGCGGCCGCGGCCTCGTCTTTCTTCCGCCTCAGGTAGCGGATCTGACGGCGGCGTTTCTCGACTTTGTTGTGCTGTTTGCCCATAGTTGTCTTGTGGATCGAACGACGTTGACGTTTCGGGGGTGGACGATGCGGATTGCGTTCCAGAGGTTCAATTCCTTTTTCCGTGCAGGGCTGCTGTTCCTGTTGATGGGGGCGCCCGACCTCCTCGGTGCGGACGCCCAGGCCACCCGGCCCACCGAGGCCAAGGAGTCGAAGCCCAAGAAGAAGCCCGACCCCTACGGCATCCTGAGGCTGTTCCTGGAGGCGAACAACGACGGCAACTCGCCGAAGGCCACCGTGATCCGTCGGCTCCCCCAGACCTATTCCGTGCAGCAGACACCGTTCGTCGACGAGCGGGACATCGTCCGGGCCACGGTCGTGGAGGCCCCTGACGGCGGGTTCATGATCCAGGTCGAGCTCACCCAGCCCCATGGTCGTCAGGCGCTTGAGATGGGGACGGTTTCGTCGATGGGACGCCACCTGTTGATCTTCGGGCAGTGGACGACCGAGACGGATGCGAAGCCCGAGGAGCGATGGCTGGCGGCTCCCGTGGTGAAGAATGTGCTCCGGACGGGCACGATCGTCTTCTCGGCCGACATGGACCGCGAGGAGGCGGATCGATTCGTCGAGGGCATCAACCGGGTGGCTGTGAAGCTCAAGAACCAGAAGAAGGGCAAATCGGGTGCCGCCTCCACGCCGAAGGACAAGTCGAAGGGCTCCGCGCCGTCGACCACCAAGCCCAAGGTCAGCCCGGATTCCTCGGCCCAGCAGGCGATCGACAACGCGAAGAAGCCATGAGGACGGTGGTCTGGATCCTGGCGATCCTTTTCCCGGTGCGGGCCTGGGGCGCCACGTTCGTGTTGCCCACCGCGAATGCCGCCCTCCTCGATCCGTCGAAGCAGGACCAGTTCTTCGTCGGCACCATTGGCCGTCCCTGGACCAGCGGGCAGTTCGGCTGCGTCCGGAGCGACGGACGGAAGTTCCATGAGGGACTCGATATCCGTTCGGTGTCCCGAGACCGACGTGGCGAGCCCACCGACCCGGTCCTCGCCAGTGCCGATGGCACCGTCGCCTACATCAGCACCCGCGCCGGACTCTCCAACTACGGCATCTACCTCGTGATCCGCCATCAGATCGAGGGCCTCGAGGTGTACACCCTCTACGCCCACCTGGCGGCGGTCCGGAAGGGCCTCCGCGTCGGAGACGCCGTCCGTGCCGGCGAGGGGGTGGCGACGATGGGACGCACCACCAACACCCGGGAGGGGATCTCGAAGGACCGCGCCCACCTTCACTTCGAGATCGATCTGGTCGCCAACGGACGCTACGCCGCCTGGCATGCCAGCCATCTGAAGGGCATGCGCAACGACCACGGCAATTTCAACGGACGCAATCTCCTGGGCATCGATCCTGCCGCGATCTTCCGCGAGCAGGCCCGGCTGGGTGCCGGATTCCGGCTGGTCCAGTTCCTCCAGTCGCGTCCCGTACTGGCCCGGGTCGCCGTCCGCGGCGGACAGCCGCCGTGGGTCCGACGCTACCCGCAGCTCCTGGCCCGCAATCCCGTCGCCGAGCGGGATGGCATAGCGGGCTATGAATTTGCCCTCGCCTTCAACGGACTCCCCGTCCGCATCACCCCCCGCAGCGCCCGTGAGCTGACCGGTACCGGCAAGCTGCAGGTGCTCGACGTCAATGCCGCCGAGCTGGCGGAGCACCCCTGCGGCAAGATGGTGTTCAAGAGGGGGCAGTCCTGGACCCTCCTTCCGAAGGCGCAGGAACTTCTCGATCTCCTGACCTATTGAGCCGCGCGGGCGCCACCGTCCGGGGAGCCGCTCAGGAGAACCGGTCCTCGGTCCACGGATCCGCCGTGTTCGAATAGCCGCGGTTCTCCCAGAACCCGAGGATGTCGTGGTCCAGGAACGTGATCTCGCGGACCCACTTCGATCCCTTCCACGCGTACCGTTTCGGCAGGATCACGCGGGCCGGCCCACCGTGTTCCACCGGGAGGGGCTCGCCGTTCCATGAATGGGCGACCAGCACGTCGTCATCGAGGCACGTCTCGATGGGGTTGTTGGTCGAGTACCCATCGTAGCCCTTGAAGAAGACGTGGCTGGCGGTGGATTTCGGACGCACCAGCTCCGCCAGACTCAGGAACAGGACCCCGTCCCAGGTCATGTCGAGCTGGCTCCAGGTCGTGACGCAGTGGAAGTCGCTGGTGTCCCGGACCTGGGGAAGGGCCATGAAGTCGGCCCATTTCAGCACGACCGGGTTCTCGACCTCACCCCCGATGCGGAGCTCCCAGGTTTCGCGTGGGATCGAGGGCTTCACACCCAGGTCCAAGACCGGGAAGTTGTGCACCTGGCGCTGTCCGGACGGAATGCGCTCCGAGGTGGGCCGCGGTGCCGGCCGCGGGGCGCCGGACTGACGCCGTGCCCAGCGTTCCTTGGCCGCGATGTAGGCCTCGTTCACCGAGGGTGATGGGGCTGGGGGCCTACTTGAACGCCGGGAACGTGGTCCACCACTTGGCCAGCTCCTCCGGCGTCTCGGGCACCTTGGTCGGGCGGACGATCCGGAATCCGAGGAACTGGGCATCGGTCAGATAGAACTTAGACTTAGGCAGCTGCGGGTCGCGCATCTTCCACGCCGGCTCGCTGAAGAACCGGGCCGCGCATCGCAAGGCCTCGACCCCGTCGTCCCACGAACCACCGCGCGCCACATGCGGATACTCGGCGAATCCAGGCACCACCGGGTTGTTGTTGCCGGCCGTGGCGTAGGCGTCGGCCTTGTAGCCGTCGTAGACCCACTCCGTCACGTTGCCCAGCATGTCGTGCAGTCCGAAGGCGTTCGGCTTCTTCGAGCCTACCTTCTGGTACTTGCCGTCGGCATTGTCGAAGTACCAGGCGTACTCGCCTGCGGGCGCGGCATCATTGCCCCAGTAGTAGATGGTGTCGGTGCCGGCGCGCGCCGCATATTCCCACTCGGCCTCCGTCGCGAGGCGGTAGAAGTGTCCCGTCTTGGCGGAGAGCCAGCGCGTGTAGGCGATCGCCGCGTAGTGGGTCATGCTGATGGCTGGGAAGCCGTCCTTGCCCATGCCGAAGCTCATCTCGACATACGGCGTGGTCGGACGCGTCACCGCGTCGGCCTCCTTGCCGACGTACGGGTTGCCGCCACCTGCAGGGGCCGGGAAGGCGACCATGACCTGCAGCTCGCGATTGATCCGCTCCGTGCTCACGTTGTTGCCCTTCTCCAGGGCGGGGAACTGGAACAGCTCGTACTCGTTCCAGGTGACCTCGGTCCTGCCCATCCAGAACCCATCGACCTTGACCTTGTGGCGAGGCCCCTCGTTCGGCTTGCGGCCCGGCTCGGAGTCGGGGCTGCCCATCATGAATTCGCCGCCGGGGATCGCGACCATGTCGAAGCCGACCTCCTTGCTCACCTGACCCCGGTAGTTCTGGAACTTCGCCGCCTCGGCCGCAGCGGTCTTCACCAGATGGGCGTGGATCGCGGCGATGACCGCCTTCCAGTCGCGGTCGGACCCGCTGGAGTCGGCCTCCTTCTGCTCGAGCTTCAGACCGTCCGGCCAGAAGGCGCCCTGGTCGATCCAGTCCCGGATCAGGTCGGTCTTTGTCGACGCCAGCGGTCCGCCCTTCTTCTTGGGCGGCATGAGGTCATCGTGGTCGGCTGGCAGCACCGTGGTGGTATACACCTTGGAGGCCTGGGCATCGCCCGGGACGATGCTCGAGGACGCAAAGAACGCGGCCTTGTCGTCCATGCGGAGATCGCCCTTGGCATGGCCCTCCTTGTGGCAGGCGACGCAGTTGACCTCGAAGATCGGCTTCACCTGCTTGACGAAGTCCACCTTCTCGCGCTGCTGCAGCTTGAGGTCGTCGGGCCAGACGGCGCCCTCCTCGATCCACTGCTTCAACGTCGCCTGCTGGGCCTTCGACAGCTTCTCGCCCTTCGGCGGCATCACGTCGTCGTGGTCCGCGGGCAGCGTGGTGGTGGTGTAGAGCGGCGATTGGTCCGGCTTGCCGACGACGATGGCCGGGCCATCCTCACCGCCCTTGAGGGCGCCGGCACGGGTCGTGAGGGAAAGGCCCCCCTTGGGTTTCTCGTCGCCATGGCATTTGAGGCAGTAGACCTCGAGGATGGGACGGACCTGCTTCTTGAAGTCGACCTGGGCTGCGGCCACCGGCGAGACCAGGGCCAGACCGAGGAGGGAGACAATCGGGAGCTTCATGCGTTGAATCGAGGACGAAGGGTAGCCCGCGTTTGTTCAGCAAGGCAACCCAGTCGAGGCTGAAACGCGGAGGGAAGGGGACTCACGCCGAGGTGCGCGGAGGCGCCAGCAGACGAGGGGAGAGGGAGCCCGTGAGGAACAGGGTCTCGGGAAGATGGCGTCGGCGAGAGGTGCTGCCTGCGCCACCAAGCAAAAGGGGCGCCCCTGAGGGCGCCCCTGAATGGGTTCTGGAGGAGGGTTCAGCGTCCAGTGGTCATGCCCCTGAGCAGGGCCACGACCTCCATCGCCTTGGCGTCGTTGGGAGCCGTCTCGGTGAGGCGCTCCCGGACCTTGTAGGCGAGGATCATGTACTGCGTGTTCTGCTCCTCGGTCGTGACCTTCTCCCGGACCTTGCCGAGGGCGGTGAGGACACCGTCGTAGTCCTTCTTGTCCACCGCAGCCCAGACTTCCTTGGAGCCGGGTAGGTTGTCGACCGCCTGGATGACGCTCGGATCCTCGGCGGGCGGCTTGCTGCAGCCGCCGGCTGTGAGGAGGGCCAGCGCGACCAGGACGCTGGTGGGGGCAACCCGGGTGAGGTTCATGTGGCAGGCAGGCTGTGGGTCAGCGATACCGAGGGCCACACAGGAGATCGTTGGGCACCGGCTCCTTCTTGTTCACCAGGTTGTAGCACTTCACCCACTTGACGTTGTCCGCGCTGCCGCCGAAGCGGCCGACCACGGCGCCACCAGGAAGGCTCTTGGCGCTGGCGAAGGGAAGGCCGATGCTGTTGGCCACGCCCGAGTGCCGCATGGAGAGGGTCTCGCCGATCGACTCCGGATTGTTGCCGGCGTCATTGAAGAAGAAGGCCTCGGCCTCGTTCTGCTCCCACATCTGCCAGTCGGTCGGCATGAAGTCGGTGATCTTGTAGGTGCGTCCGTCCGGCGACGGGGGCGCACCCTTGGTCCCGGTGTAACCGCCGATGTTTCCCGTCCAGCAGTAGGAGGTCACCTTGACCGGGCGTCCGATCCAGGCGTTGCGCTGCTTCTGGTTCGACTTTCGGAGCGCAACATCCTTCGGGCACCACATGACCTGGTGGGTCTGCAGGAAGGGTCCGAGTTGGCCGATCCGGAAGAACGCCAGCTGGTTGCTCCATTGCTGTGAGGGCACGTCCTTGCCGGCGCAGTTGGCCACCGCCGTCGCCGTGGCGGTCGGTGCGAGGAAGGTGCTTCGGCCCTTGTTCGCCGTGGCGTACGCCCAGCAGTCGGGACCCGACAGATCCGACCCCCAGCCGCAGTGGGCGTTGTAGTCGTTGTTGTCGGTGGAATACATGTGGTTGGCCAACAGGATCTGCTTCACGTTGTTCAGATCCGTGGTCATCTGGGCCTTGTCCTTGGCCTTGCCAAGCGCCGGCAGCAACATGCCGGCGAGGATTGCGATGATCGCGATCACGACCAGCAGCTCGATCAGGGTGAAGGCGTCCTTGGAGGGACGTCCCAACCGGGGAAGGGAGAATGGATGCATAGGATGGTGCGGAGGTCGGGATCGATTTAGGTAACTGTGTGGGCATTGTCAAACTCCCTCTTCCGCACCGGAAGGAATTCTCCACCGACCTGCGGCGAGGGCGAAAACGGTGCTGTGAAAATCGGTCGCACTCATCCCCTCGGACGGCCTTCAAAGCCCCAACGGCATGGCCCAAACCCGCCCCGCTCTCTCCCCGGTTCCGGAGGATGCTAACGGCAGGTGCTTGTGAGTGCTGGTGAGTGCTGGTGAG
>CAZZKQ010000110.1:8002-9321 GCA_964654875.1 uncultured Verrucomicrobiota bacterium
GGTTCCGGAGGATGCTAACGGCAGGTGCTTGTGAGTGCTGGTGAGTGCTGGTGAGAGTGGATGCGGGTGCCGATGAGGGTGTTTCTGGCAAAGGTGGGTGTCGCAGTCCCCTGGGACCCTGGGCGTGGTGGCGCCCATCTCCCCGAGGTATAGGTCCCACTTAACCTTCAGGTGTTTGGGAAGAATCCGCCGACGCTGCCTCGGTCCCCGCCGTCCACAGCCACTTCGCTCCCCTGATGGCTTCTCCGGCACTGGGTCGGGTGCTAGCCTGCCCCCATGGGACAGGATTCCACCCAACGTGCCCGGAAGCTGGGCGTCCTGGTGTCGTCGTCGCCGGACACCGAGTCGTTCCGCCATGCGTTCGGGGTGGTGACCGCCGCGTTGGAGTCGGGATGCGATGTCTATGCGTATTGCATCGACGAGGCCGTGAAGGGAGTGGCGCGGCCCGAGGTCCAGTCCCTGAAGGGCCGGGGGCTCAAGCTGTATGCCTGTGCCTACGGCGCCCATCGCCATGGGGTGCCGGTGGACGACTCCGCGGCGTTCGCGGGTCTGACCGTGGTCAGCGATCTGATCGCCGGCACCGATCGTTTCGTCTCGTTCAACTGAGTTCCGCGATACCATGAACCCCAAGGTCCTCTTCATCGTATCGGGAGATCCCCGGACGAGCGCGCGTCCGGCCGAGGCGATCCGGATCGCGGCGGGCATTGGTGCCTGGAAGAAGGCAGAGGTCTCGGTGTACCTCGAAGCCCCCGCGGTCTGTGCTCTGGGAGAGTTCGTGGACGAGCTGGTCGACGAGGACAACTTCTCGCGCTACCTGCCGATCATCCGCGACTGGGGGCGGCCAGTCTGGGTGGAGCAGGGGGCTCCGGATCTGTCGGATCTCGGTGAGGCCTCGGTCCCGTACGAGGAGATCCCTGCAGCCGAGCTGGCCCGTCGCATCGCCGGCTGCACGTATGTGTTGAGATTCTGACCATGAAGATCCAGCTGCACATCGTCACCCGTCCCCTGGAGGCTTCGAAGGTGGAGCTGCTCGAGGCGGTCAGCCGTGAGCCTGAGGTGGAGGTCCGCGTGGTGGACCTGACGGTCTCGGTGCGGAACTACCGGGAGCTGGTGGAGGCGATCTTCACTGCGGACTCGGTGGTGACCTGGTAGTGCTGCCGTTGGCGCGTTGAGGTTCTCGCCTGCGGGAGTGTTCGTCGCGTCGTTTCGAAATTTCGAATCGCTCTTGCCCGATCGCTTTCTGTGACGTTCACTTCGCCCGCCGTTTGCGGCGGGGTAGCCAAGTGGTAAGGCAGGGCTCTGCAAAAGCCCCATTCGTC
>CAZZKQ010000111.1:0-9254 GCA_964654875.1 uncultured Verrucomicrobiota bacterium
TGTGCTTGCCGACCCCGTACTGGTGGTAGAGACCGACGTTGAACCAGACCGGCGAGTTGAAGGCACCAAACTGGTTCAGACACAGCCAGGTCAGCTCCTCGTAGAACACCTCGCCGTCCTTAGCGCTGAAGTAGCCGTCGGCAATGCCCCAGTCGGCAATCGTCCGGGTGACGCGGTGGATGAGCTGGCGGACCGAGTACTCGCGCTCACCGGCCTTCTGGGGGTCGCCGTAGAAGTACTTCGAGCAGACCACCTTCGTCGCGAGCTGCGACCACGACTTCGGAACCTCGACATTCTCCTGTTTGAAGACCGCCTTGCCGGAGTCGTCGGTGATCTCGGCGGTTCGGCGGTCCCACTCGATCTGGTCGAACGGCTTGACCTTGGCGTCGCTGAACACCCGGGAGACGGGCAGCATCCTGCGGGAGCCCGACTTTGATTTACGCCCGGCGGTCTTGGGACGGGCGGTGGAGACCCGGGGCTTGGCACCCCTGCGGAGTTGTTTCTTGGCGGTGCCGGAGACGATGGATTCGGTGGCGTCGATCATGGGGCGTCTGGATGGTCTGGGTTTGGATTCGCAGCGGTCGGTCGGGTCTCCTGTCGAAGCGTCAGAAAACGGGGCGATCCTGCGGCAATTGCTGGCTTATTGGCGCAAAAACGGGCTTGGTTGTGTTGGCTTTATCCCCCTCCTGTGGTGGATGGGCGAGAAGGCTGCCACCATATGTTGGGGTAGCAAGGTGATTTTGGGGAATTCTGACGTTCAGGTTAAAAACCTCGGAAATGGCCCTGAATCGTGTTGCCTCCACGGTGTGGAAACCGCCTTGGAAGGGACGGTGACAGGGGTGCAACGCGGAGCGCGAGGGTGGGTTGTTGGAGTTGTTCACGGGGACGGTCCCGCCGGTCCTCCGGAAATGAGCTTGGAGGAGGGCCCGGATCTGGGCTGGACTTGCGGGATGTCCGCCGTCGTCGATCCGGAAACGCTGGCGCGTCTCTCGCCGGCGGAGGAGGCGTTCGAGCGGTGGCGACGTCGGGTCGGACTCGTCGCGGCACCGGCGGTGGGCCTCCTCCTGGCCTGGTCGCCCCTGACGGGACTCACCCCCCAGGGGCATTCGCTCGTCGCGATCCTCGGCGCCGTGGTCGTCCTGTGGCTGACCGAGGCCCTGCCCATGGCGGCGACGGCACTGCTGGGCCCCACGCTGGGTGTGATCTTCGGCGTGGCCTCCGCGAAGGACATGTACCGGCCGTTTGCGGATCCGATCATCTTCCTCTTCATCGGCAGCTTCATGCTCGTCGAGGCCATGATGCAGCATGGACTGAACCGTCGGCTGGCCTTCCTCATTCTGAACCTGCCCGGAGTGGGACAGAGTTCATTCCGTCTCTACGCGGCGTTCGGTGTGATCGTGATGGCCTGCTCGATGTGGGTGTCGAACGCCGCGACGACGGCGATGATGCTGCCGATCGGGATCGCCATCGCGTCGGAGATCGCGCGTCGCGCCTCCGTGCTCCAGGGGCGCGAGATCCACTTCACCACCCTGCCCTTCGCCACCGGGCTGATGCTGCTCACCGCGTTCGGCGCCTCGATGGGCGGCATGGCGACCCCGATCGGCACACCGCCCAACCTGATCGGGATCGGCATGATCGAGCGCACCCTCGGGATCCGGATCGGGTTCTTCGACTGGATGCGGGTCGGTGTTCCGATCGCCTGCGTGCTCACTGCGTTCCTGGTCGTGCAGTTCCAGCGCCGATGTCCGGTCTCCCCGGAACTCCTGCGCGGCAGCGGCGCGTGGCTCGCCGCCGAGCAGGAGCGGCTGGGTCCCTGGACCCGGCCCCAGCGGAACATCCTCATCGTCTTCGGCGTCGCCGTGGCGCTGTGGGTCCTGCCCGGGATCGTGGGGCTCTGGGGGGATTCCAGGGGCCCCCTGTCGACCTGGCTCGCGGCACGCCTGCCCGAGAGCGTGGTGGCGATCCTGGCGGCCTGTGCGCTGTTCGCATGGCCGGTGGACTGGCATCGGGGCGAGTTCATCCTGGGCTGGCGCGAGGCGGTCCGGATCGACTGGGGGACGATCTTCCTCTTTGCCGGCGGCATGGCCCTCGGCGAGCAGATGTTCACGACCGGTGTGGCGCGCTGGATCGGCGACGGGCTCGTGGGGATCTTCCCGGCCCGGACCGAGCTCGGGTTCACGGTCCTCTTCACCGCTGTGGCCATCCTCGTCAGCGAGGCGACGTCCAACACCGCGTCGGCCACCATGGTCGTGCCCGTCGCCATCGCCGTGGCACAGGCGGCCGGTGTGCCCCCGCTCAAGCCCGCGCTCGCCGCCTGCATCGGATCGTCGATGGGATTCCTCCTGCCCGTCTCGACCGGACCCAACGCCATTGTCTATGGCTCCGGATGCGTACCCCTCCGCCAGATGATGCGTCACGGCATCCTCCTCGATGTCGTCGGGTTCGTGGTGATCGTCGCCCTCGTCACGCTGTTGGCCTGAGCGTTCGATCCGACGGATGGGCGTGTGGCCTGGACCGCATTCTCTGTTGGCTCCCCCTGTCCGCATTTCCTACGGTGTCGGGCCTCGATCCGAATGCCACAGGTCTTCATCAAGACATACGGGTGCCAGATGAACGAGCGCGACAGCGAGGCGGTGGCCGCCCAGCTCGTGGCGCGCGGCCACACCCTCGTGACCGATGAGTCCGCCGCGGATGTCGTGCTCCTGAACACCTGCTCGGTGCGCGATCTCGCGGAGCAGAAGGCCCTGGGGAAGATGTCGGCCGTGGCCGGTGTGGCCCGGAAGCAGGGACGCCAGCCGGTGCTCGGGTTCCTCGGATGCATGGCCCAGAGCCGGGGACAGGAACTGGCCCAGGGCAGCGTCCGGCTCGTCGTCGGCACCCAGAAGTTCCACCGGATCGGGGACCACCTCGACGCCCTGCTGCAGGGCCGGGAGTCGCACATCGTCGACACCGCCGAGGAGGCCGGGTCCCAGTCCACGATCCGCGAGCACCTCATCGACCCGGCGGGACCGCGTGCGGTGACCGCCTTCGTCAGCATCATGCAGGGATGCAACCAGCACTGCACCTTCTGCATCGTCCCGTCCACCCGGGGTGCCGAGCGCAGCCGTCCGATCCCGGAGATCGTCGACGAGGTCCGTGACCTTGTCGGACGCGGGGTCCGGGAAATCACGCTGCTCGGCCAGATCGTCACCAGCTACGGCCGCCGGGACTATCCGGTCCGTGACGGCCGCTCCGCGTTCGTGCAGCTGCTGGAGGCGGTCCACGAGGTCGATGGCCTCGAACGCATCCGCTTCACCTCACCGCACCCGAAGGGCTATGGCGACGACCTGATCGACGCCTTCGGCCGCCTTCCGAAGCTGGTCGAGCACGCCCACCTGCCGCTGCAGAGCGGGTCCGACCGGATCCTGCGCCAGATGCACCGGGGCTACACCCGGGATCGGTTCCTGGGGATCGTCCAACGCCTCCGGACCCGGCATCCGGACATGGCGGTCACCACCGACATCATCGTGGGGTTCCCGGGTGAGACGGAGGAGGACTTCCAACAGACAGCGTTGCTGTGCCGCGAGGCGGCATTCGACCAGGCCTACGTCTTCAAGTATTCCCAGCGTCGGGACACGCCCGCGGCCACGATGCCGGACCAGCTCTCCGAGGCCGCCATCGAGGAACGTCATGCCCGGCTGCTCAGTCTGGTCAACGAGATTGCCTCGAAGAGGTACGCCGAACGCGTCGGGCGGACTCTCGAGATCCTCGTGGAAGGTCCAAGCCGACGGAACCCGGCACGCTTTGAGGGGCGGACCCGGGACAACCGGATCGTGATCTTCGAGGGCGACGACCGACACCGGGGGCACCTGCTCCGGGTCCAGATCGAGACCGCCAGCGCCTTCACCCTCTACGGCATCCCGGAACTCGCAGGTGTCTCCGACGTCGAGGTGTCCGTATCGAGCGAAGCCCCCTCTCTTTCATGACCCTCTCCCAGCTCAGTCTCGCCCTCGGCGTGGCGATGATCGTCTCCCACGGGATCGCCCTGGCCCAGCCCGACCGCATCGGAGCGTGGCTCCGTCAATTTCCCCGGAATGTCCCGATCGGCGTGGTCCTGATGCTCGCCGGAACGGCCTGGTTCGAGTGGAACCTCCACCTGGAGACCCTCGCCGACATCGCGCCGTGGAAGAACCTGATGCAGATCGGCTTCGCCGTGGTGGGTGTGGGCTCCTGCCTCTTCGTGCGGGACTACCTCGCGGTGCGGGGTCTGTGCGTGGTGATGCTCATGGCGGCGTGGTATCTCTGTGAGTTGACGCGCTGGCATACCAGTCCCTGGCGCAATGCCCTGACCGCCTGGGCCTACGTGTGGGTCCTCCTGGGTCTCTGGTGGTCGATGTCACCGTGGCGGATGCGCGACGCCATCCAGTGGGTCACCGGGTCGCCAGCGCTGTTCCGCCTGGCCGCGGTGGCCGGACTGGTCTGGGGCGGGATCGTGATCGTCCTCGGTCTGACCGTGCTGCGCTGACCCCGGCGTGAGGGATTCCCGGACAGCACCTGATCCGGCTGGCTGGGACCGGGCGGAGATTCCAGGCGAACTCGCCGGATCCCTCCTCCGTTGGTTTTCAACCGCGGCGAGGGATCTCCCGTGGCGACGGACCCGCGACCCCTACGGCATCTGGGTGTCGGAGATCATGCTCCAGCAGACCCAGGTCCAGACCGTCATCCCATACTGGAACCGCTGGATGGAGGCCTTCCCGGATGTCCAGGCACTCACTGCAGCGCCGGAGGACCGGGTGCTGAAGCTGTGGGAAGGGCTCGGCTACTACTCGCGGGCACGGAACCTCCACCGGGCGGCGACCCGGATCGTCGGCTCCGGGGCGGGACGGTTCCCGGAGACCGTGGAGTCATTGCTCGAACTGCCTGGGATCGGGCGCTACACGGCGGGTGCCGTCGCCAGCATCGCCTTCAATCAACCGGCACCGATCCTCGATGGGAACGTGATCCGGGTCCTGACGCGGCTGCTCGCGCTGCGGGGGGATCCCCGGTCCCGGCTGCTCCAGGAGTTCCTCTGGGCGCGGGCCCAGGATCTGGTGACCGCCTCCGAGGGCCGAGGCGAGGTCCGAATGCCCTGGGGGGAACGCCTTGGGGACTGCTCGGCGTTGAACCAGTCCCTGATGGAGCTCGGGGCCACGGTCTGTCTGCCCAAGGGAGCGCGTTGCGAGATCTGTCCGTTGCAGACCCGGTGCTGGGCCCGGGCAGAGGGAACCCAGGAGCGGTATCCGGAGACCGCACCCCGCCCGGCCCCGATCCAGAAGGTCCATGCCGCCGTGGTGGTCGAGCAGGCCGGAAGCCTGTGGGTCCGGCAACGCCCCGCGGGTGGGGTGAACGCGGGGTTCTGGGAGTTCCCGTGCCTCGAGATCCCAGATCCTGTCGACAGCGTCCAACGCCATGTCGCCCAATGGCTGGACGTCCCGCAGGACCACCTGGCTCCCCTGCCACCGATCCGTCACGCCATCACGCGCTATCGGATCCGGCTGGAGACCTTCCACGCGACAGGGATCGGTCTTCCCGATGTCGTCGGATCCGCCGGACGCTGGGTGGACCGACAGGAGCTAGAGACCCTGGCGTTCACGGCGGCCCACCGACGGATCGTTCGACTGCTGCCCAAAGCAGCCGTACCCGCGGCATGAGCGGCCCCCGACCGGGCCTGTCGCGCGACCACGGTATGCACCACTCCTGGCCACGACACGAACCCCCACGGCACTCGCCAATTTCCGGGACCCGCGATAGCCTCCTTCCATGCTCGATGACCACGCCACACGCCGCGCCGAGGATCCGTGGCGCGTCTTCAAGATCATGTCGGAGTTCGTCGAATCCTTCGACACCCTCTCACGGCTGGGTCCGGCGGTGACGATCTTCGGCAGCGCCCGGACCAATCCCAGCGACCCCTATTACAAGGCCGCGGTGGCGATCGCCGAGGGACTGGGCCGGAACAAGATCGCGACCATCACCGGCGGTGGGCCCGGGATCATGGAGGCCGCCAATCGAGGTGCGGCCAAGGTCAAGGGAGTCCCGAGCATCGGATTGAATATCGAGCTCCCCTTCGAGCAGAAGGGCAACCGCTACGCCAACCTCGGGATCAACTTCCATTACTTCTTCACGCGGAAGGTCAGCCTCGTGAAGTACAGCCTGGGATTCGTCTTCATGCCGGGTGGGTTCGGAACCCTCGATGAGCTGTTCGAGGTTGTGACCCTCGTCCAGACCCAGCGCATCCCGGCGTTTCCGATCCTCCTCTATGGGAGCACGTACTGGGAGGGTCTCCTCGACTGGGTCAAGGAGACCCTGGAGACGAGCCGCATGATCTCACCCGGGGATCTCGACCTGCTGCAGGTGAAGGACGATCCGGCCGAGGTCGTCGAGGCCATCCTCGACTTCAAGCGGGTGGTGGGTGTTCCGGAACAGGTGCCCGCCGCCTTCCGATGAGCGTCCGGCCAGCGATCCGGCGCGCGTCGGCCCCGAAGGTCCGACCGGGGACCTCCCGGTCCGGGCGGTCCCGGGTCACGCCTCTGGAGGGCGGTCCGACGGTGATCACCGCCGCCATGCCGCACCGGTCCAGCGTGTCGGTGGGCATCTGGGTTTCGGTCGGGGGCCGCCACGAACCCGCGTCCCTCGGTGGCATCTCCCACTTCATCGAGCACATGCTGTTCAAGGGGACGCGGTCCCGGACCGCCGCCCAGATCTCCGAAGCCGTCGAGGGCATCGGAGGCTATCTGAATGCGTTCACCGACGAGGAACACACCTGCTTCTACGCACGGGCCCGCGGCCGTGACCTCCCGGTCCTCGTCGACGTCCTTCTCGACATGTTCCTGGATTCGAAACTCGCACCGGCCGAGATCGCCCGCGAGCGGACGGTGGTCGAGGAGGAGATCGCGATGTACCGGGACCAGCCGGCCGAACATGTCCACGACGTCCTCAACGCGCTCCAGTTTCCAGGACACCCCCTCGGGCGTCCGGTCATCGGATCCCCGAGGACGGTCCGCTCCTTCCGCCAACGTCATCTGAAGGCGTTCCTCCAGGGTCACTACACCGCCGGGGCGACAACGATCGTGGCGACCGGGGATGTGGACCACGGGGAGCTCGTCCGGCTGCTCGAACCCCACCGGCGGCGGTTCAACCCCAGCTCCACCTCGGGGTTCGAGCCGGCACCTCCCGTCGGAACGAGTCCGAGGCTGCGCCAGGTCGTCCGCGACACCGAGCAGTCCCATATGAGCCTTGGGATACGGACCTGTTCGCGGCACGATCCCTCCCGGTTCGCCCTGCGTCTCCTCAGCGTAATCCTTGGCGAGAACATGAGTTCCCGCCTGTTCCAGGTGGTCCGGGAACGGCATGGCCTGACCTACAGCATCCAGACCGCCACCAGCCTCTGGGAGGACTGCGGGGATCTGGTCGTCTCCGCCGGCATGGCGCCGAGGGAACTGTCGCGTACCCTCCGTCTGGTCCGACAGGAGTTCGACCGGATCCGTCGCACGGCCCCGGGCCGGGCTGAACTCGAGCGAGCCCGGGACTACCTCGTCGGCCAGCACGAGCTCCACGTCGAGAGCACGGAACATCACATGATGCACCTGGGGGAACATTGGCTGGGGCACGGAGCCCTGCCCTGCTTCGACACGACGCAGTCCCACCTCCTGGCCATCCAGCCCTCCGACGTCCGACGGGCCGCCGAACAGTTTCTCGACGCCCGGCGCATGAGCCTCGCCCTCGTGGGGCCCAGGGCCGACGCGGGTGCGCTCGGACGCCTCCTCGAAGACTGAACCCCGGTCGGGCTCCATCGAACCCCGTCCGGGTCAGCGGGAGGCGAGCCCCAGCGGCCATCCCAGACCCCACCACGCCCCGAGCAAGGCCGTCCACAGCACGACGAACACCAGCGCATAGGGCAGCATGGTCGAGAACAGCGTGCCGATCCCGGTGGCGCGCGCATGGCGCTGACAGTAGAGCACGACCAACGGGAAATAGGGATTGAGCGGAGTGATGGTGTTGGCGCACGAGTCGCCGATCCGGTAGGCCGCCTGGGTCAGCTCCGGGGAGAGGCCCACCTGCATCAGCATCGGGACCAGGATCGGGGCGAGGATCGCCCACTTCGCCGAGGCCGACCCGATGACGAGATCGATGCCGAGGGCGAGCAGGACCAGTCCGGTGAGGGTGACCCAGGTGGGCAATGCCCAGGCCCGGAGCAGTTCGGCTCCTCGGATTGCCGTCAGCGCCCCGAGGTTCGACTCCCGGAAGGCCTGGGTGAACTGCGCCGCGAAGAAGGCCAGGACCAGGTAGGCCCCCATCGTCCCGAGAGAGTCCGCCATCGCCCGGAAGACATCCCGGTGCGACCGTACCGTGCCGGCGATGACACCATGGACGATGCCCGGCAGGAGGAAGAATCCGGCGATCAACGGAACGAGGCCCTCCATCAACGGAGCCCCCGGGGAGGTCAGTCCCCCATCGGGTCCTCGGAAGGGCGACCCGACCGGAAGACACACCAGCGCCAGAGCCACGACCCACAGCAGCGCGACTCCAAGGCCGGCACGGAACCCCGCGGCTTCGGATCCGGACAAGGTCCTCAGATCCGCACCGGCCTCCGGATCCCCGTCCACGACCACGCGGGCCCGGAGTCGTGGCTCGATGACCCCGTCGGTGATCCACCATCCGGCGAGGAGAATCAGCAACGAGGAAGCCCCCATGAAGTACCAGTTGCAGAGGGGATTGACCTGCCGTCCCGGCTCGAGGATCTGCGCGGCCGACTGGGTGAATCCCTGCAGCAACGGATCGAGCGTCGATGGCAGGAACGAGGCACTGAAGCCGCTGGCCACGCCCGCGTAGGCACAGGCGATGCCCGCGATGGGGTGACGTCCCGCCGCCGCAAAAAGCACGCCCCCGATCGGGATCACGAGGACGAATCCTGCATCGCCCGCGGAGTGGCTGATCAACGCCACCCACAGCAGCATGGGAGACAGCCACGCTCGGGGTGTCAGGCGCAGCAGCACCTTGATCCCGGCCTGGATGAATCCCGTCCTCTCCGCGACACCCACGCCCAACATCGTCACCAACACCACCCCCAGGGGAGGGAATTCCGCGAATGTCCCCACCATCCGGGTCAGAAACCGCACCAGGCGCGCCGGCTCAAGCAGGTTGAGGATCTGGATCGGCGAGGATCGGATCACCGTCCCGGAGGCGTCCCGGACCACGATCCGCGGATCAATGTCCGTGAAGGCGACCTTCGACGAGAG